>JAFCZI010000295.1 GCA_019314425.1 Deltaproteobacteria bacterium
AAGGCGATTATCTAAATGGAATTCAAATGTGTAGTGCCCAAAAGAAGATTTTTTGAAGTGCAACTCACTGATAACAAAGGACCATTTTTAAAACATCACGAATTTCGGTTAAGATTGTCCTAAGAATACGGGCAACAGGTCATGAGCTTTCCGGTAATGAAGTCCTGATTCCCGGGCAAAACGCTACGTAAACGCTGCGCCGGTCTTTCCCACCGCCAGTTCCCCTTTTCCGGCCCATGTAAACAGGGTGGGGTCGGTGGTATGGGTTTTCAAAGAGATGGGGGTGAAGTGATCGGCAGCCACCATGATTCGGTAATCTTCAAATTTTTCCAACCCCTCAAGGACCGGACCCACCACTTTTTCGTCAAAGGCCTCGATGGCTTGAATCTTTTTGGAAATGCTTCCCTCATGACTCCCCTCATCAGGGGCTTCCACGTGAACAAACATGAAATCCAATTCATTCAAAGCGTTTAAGGCCTCTTTTGCCTTCCCCAAATAGTTGGTATCCAGATACCCGGTGGCCCCTTCCACATCAATGGTCCTGAGCCCGGCATAGACGCCGATGCCCTTGAGCAGGTCCACCGCCGAAATAACCCCGCCGCTGAGACCGAAAATTTCCTTGAAAAGCGGAAGCTTCAACGCTTTGCCCTGTCCCCACAACCAGATGGAGCTGGCCGGCGGAAGGCCTTTCTTTTCCCGGGACAGATTCACGGGATGACGCGCCAGAAATGGCCATGAGCGCCGGGTGATTTCCACAATGCCGTCCTCCCCCTGTGAATTCAGGTAAGCTGCCACGTTCTGGTCCTGAACGTCGTGAGGCGGTATGGTTTTGGCATTTTCAGGACCACCGTCCCATACCAGAAGGTGACGGTAAGCCACACCGGGATAAAGCTGGATCCCCGGCACAACCATCCTTTTTTTGAGGTCCTTTACCAGAACTTCGGCCTCTGCCGTGGTGATACCCCCGGCACTGTTGCTGACCATGATGATTTCGCGGTCTGATTTTCGATCCAGGGTCACCAGGTTCATTCGAAAGGCCACCTCGTTTTCCCCCAGGGCAACCCCCATGCTGGCCGCTTCAAAGGGGCTTCTGCCCGTGTGATAGAGGGTAGGATCGTAGCCCATGAGGGAAAGGTTGGCCGTATCACTGCCCGGCTCAAGGCCCTCGGGAATGGTATCGGCAAGCCCGATTCTGCAGGCGGCAATGCGGTCCATGTTCGGGGTGCGGGCCGCTTCCAGAGGCGTTTTTCCGTCCAGTTCAGAGAGTGGGTAATCCCCCATACCGTCTCCGACCAGAAGAATATATTTCGTTTCCGTTTGGTTCTCTTTTTTCATAAATCGTTTCCTTCCACGCGAATAACAACCGTCTTATCCGTCACCACATCGAGATTGTCAATCAAATGGATTGCTTTTTGCGCCTGGCTTTCACGGGCTTCATGGGTGAGCATAACGATGGGAACGGACCCCTTCTCGTCCCGCCCTTTCTGAAGAACCGAGGATATGCTGATGCCGTTTTGCGCCAGGATCCCGGAAATAGCCGATAAAACGCCGGGGGTATCCAGCGCCGATACCCTGAAATAATAGGATGTCATCAGCTCATCCATGGGTTGAATGGAAATGGCCTTTTCCGGTGGCTGAACATGGGCCAGCGGGGGCGCCACGCCCTGCTTTTCCATAACCATATCCCTGGCCAGACTTATAACGTCCGAAACCACGGCGCTGCCGGTGGGTTTTCGGCCGGCGCCAAGGCCGTAATAGAGGGTGGGACCCACAAAATCCCCTTCAAGAAAAATGGCATTAAAGGCCTCATGAACATTGGCCAGAATATGATTTTTGGGGATCATGACCGGATGAACACGGGCCTCCAGTTGATCTCCAAGATCCTTGGCAATGGCCAGCAGCTTGATATGGTATCCGAATTCTCGCGCGAAATGAATATCATCCGGCGTTATGGCGACAATCCCCTCTCGAAATACCTGATCAAAATCGATCGCATGACCAAAGGCGATGGAGATCATGATGGTCAGTTTGTGAGCCGCATCGGTTCCGTCCACATCCAGCGTGGGAGGATCCTCCGCGAAGCCCAAGTCCACGGCCTCCTTCACAGCACTCTCAAAGGAAAGGTTTTCGCGGGCCATTTGGGTAAGGATATAGTTTGAGGTCCCGTTCAAAATGCCCATGCAGGTCTGAATCCGGTTGCCGGAAAGGCCGGTTTTCAACGCGCCGATAATGGGAATCCCCCCGCCGACACTGGCCTCAAAGGCCAGGCTGACCCCATGACGTTCAGCCGCCCCATAGATTTCCGATCCGAATTCCGCCAATAGGGCTTTGTTGGCCGTAACCACATGCTTGCCCTGTTCCATGGCTTTTAAAATGAACTCCCTGGCTTTTTCCATGCCTCCGATCAGCTCGACGACCACATGAATTTCAGGGTCAAGAATGATCTCCATGGCATCGGTGGTCATGATATCGACCGACGGTTTTTCCGGAAGCCCACGATCCGTATCGATATCGAGGTCCGCGATTTTTCGAACAACCACCTTCGCCCCAACCCGATGTTCAATAATCTCCCGGTTGGTGGTCAGCACTTCAAAGGTTCCCGCGCCCACGGTTCCAAATCCAATGATTCCAACATTAATCTGCTTCATGTGATCCTCTCAAAATTCATCCAACAACTGAGCCTTAGTTTTACCGGAATCCAAACCACGGTCCGCCACAAAATCATCACAGCGCTCGCCAAGCTGGCGATTTCCCTGGCGTGACCCTTTCCCACAACTCTCGGCAATCGCTGAAAACCTCCCACATCCATTATAACACCCATTGGGTTTCAGATGGTTCCGCTTTCACAGATGCACATGTTGCAGCACATCGCCAATTCAAGTCCCGCCCCCAGGCAATGCCCCGAATCACAGCAATGGTGGATTTTGAAATCCTTTCCGGTCGCGTGTGAATTTTCTGGATTCTGCGCACTTCCTCATTCTGCCGCAGCACCTGGCTGAATTTGACTCCAGCTAATAAACTGACCTTCCAGGCCGTTGAGGCCAAAGTGCTGAGAGCTTACTTTTTGGAAGAAAACTATAGGGCAATTCCCATAGTGTGTCAATGGCAAGATGACCACAACACCTTTAGAAAAAAGTTGGTGATCTTGCCTCGACCTCAAGATTTAATGCAGCGTGCCGCAACATACATCCCATTCAGGTGTTCCCAACGAGACCGTGAGAAAGGTCATTTCACGACACGCGAACTTCTCAACCACTCAGATTTTTTTTGGAGAAGATCTCGACACCGAGGTGAGGTGGATGGGGAACATTTACGCAATCCGAAAACCACTGGGTAGA
>JAFCZI010000296.1 GCA_019314425.1 Deltaproteobacteria bacterium
GCTGAAGGCTAAGGAAACGGATACGATGCTTATCCAAAGATCCATCCAAAATACAGCCAGGGTATTGAGGAATGCAGCTGCGGAAAAGACAGTAGAGATGGAAAAGAGAGGCGCTTCCCTGGAGGATCTTCTACCCCTAATAAGCGGCCTCAAAGAAAAGGAAGTGTTTGAGACAGGAAACATCAATGCCGGGATTGTACATTGTGGGCAGGTAGCAGGGCTTATTAGAGACATGCCTAGCGTGAAGGAAGCCATCGACAACATCATAAACGGCGCTACGGAAATTCAACGACGCCTGGCTGCCGAGGGGATATTCCAGCCACTGCGGAACCTATAGTACAAGCATACATAGTGCCCGATAGTACAAGCATACATAGTGCCCGAACGAAAGCTGTCTTTTTTCACCAATTTCTGCGTCAGATAAACCCGTTCTTAATAAATACAGATGGCATCGTAAAAAGTCCCATCTACTGCGTTGCAATAGATCCGTGACTTTTTTACGAGACCATCAAGGGTAAAGTCAAGGAAATTCACCGGGGAAGTTCATTTGCTTATGAGGCGAATAGGGGTTATAATCGCCTCAGTTTTTGAGCCGATAAGCACATGGTATCTTATCATCCGGTTTTCTGTTGCGAAAAACAAGGAGTTCATTGACGGTAAGGGTCAGTGTCTATTTCAGCGCCTCAAAAAGACGCTCCACCTGCTCCAGCGTATCCTCCTTTGAACCGTCGTTTTCGATAACCCAATCGGCAAAGCCCTTCTTCTCTTTCACCGGCAACTGGCTGGCGATGATACGCGAGGCTTCTTCCTCCTCAATGTCGTCCCGCGCCATAAGCCGCATTTTCTGGGTCTCCGGGCTCACGGACACCACGATAATCTTCTCAAACAAGTACATAAGATTTAACTCCACCAGCAGGGGGACGTCCACAATCACAACGGAATCCGGATTCTCTCTACCCAATACTTCAAGCTGCCGGAAAAACTCCTCATAAATTCGGGGGTGGAGGAATTCCTCCAGTTTCTTTCGTTTCTCCATGTCCTTGAACACAATGTCCGAGATCTTTTTTCGGTCCAGGGTTCCATCTTCCTGACACACCTGGGTTCCGAAATATTTCAGCACATCGTTATACGCGGGCCTACCCGGTTCCACCACCTGCCGGGCGATGAGATCAAAATCGATCAATTTGGCCCCCAGTTCCGCCAGTTGGGTGGAAACCGTACTCTTCCCGCTGGCAATCACGCCGGTAAGCCCAACCACCATGCCTTTGGGAACAGTGCCCCGCACCTTTTCGATCTGTTCTTCAAGAGTGGTGTAGGCCACAGGCAGGGCCGCCGCCATGTCCCCTTCGGCCCCCGCGAAACTGATGGGATAACGAACCCCTTTCCGGTAAAGGATCTCCAGGCCCCGCAAGGCCTTTTCCATGTATCCCGCCGGCAGGGCCATGACCATTTCATCGTCCTGGGCATGCCCGTAGCGCCGCTCCCCGTAACAGGGAATGGAAAGGGATGGCTTTCCGTCCAGATAGCAGCGGGCAATGGCATCGGAACAGGAAGACTCCCCCACACAATGAAAATTCATCACTTCATAGTTTTCGAACTGAAGGGCGTTGATTAAAAGGATCATCTGGGCCGGGTTGCCGTAAATGAGTATAATGTCCGGCTCAAAGGGATCGTAAACCAGGGGAGCCATGGCCACGGCTTCATATTGACCGGTTTTGATCCGAGGGATGGCCGCTTCATACCGTTTGCCGTCTTCCTTGGTCTGAACCCAGACAATGGACCGAAAGGTGCCGTCCGTGTGGCAGGAAGGAAGTTCGTTGAGCCCCAGAATGGAAGGACAGACGGGAAGCGCGAAATCCTCGACATCGGCCCCCACGGTCCAATCAAAGTTCCGAACCAGGTTGATCAGTTGGCACAGGGTGGCCTTATGCTCGGGTCGCCTCAAAAAGGGGACCTCCTGCAACTGCTCCTTTTTCTCCAACATCTTCATGGCCACCGGAAAGGACCTGAGTCTCAGCAAAATTTCCATTCGGCGTACCAACTTTTCCCATTTCCCTTTTTCTTTGCTCATTATCATCTCTCCTTATTTATTTCTGAAATCCACAGGAACGCCGTCTCCAACCCTGAGGGCGGCAATAAGTTCTGCTTCATTCTTAATCACCTTGGGTGATTTCGTTGCCGCCCAGCACCAGGAACTGATGTTTATCCCGGAGTCTCTGAATCTCCGTTGGATCCCATCGATAATTGTGATCCGTAAGACAGATTCCATCAAGACCGACCCGGCGGGCTTCCGAAATAATATCATCCACCGAAGACGAGGCGCAGGCGGAAGCGGGGGCGGAAGCGGGGGCGGTGTGTACGTGAAGGTCAATGGTAAACCCATCGGGTGCGTCTTCCAATTGTTCAAAGGGACTCCGTGCATTCTTTCTGATCCGTTTGGGGGCTACACGCGCTACCGCAGGACCTTCGGGTGATGGTATGGAGGGTTCAGCATCTTCCGGTTCTTCTTCCGGGGTTTCGCGCATCTGTTTGGTTTTAACAACGGCATCACAGCATTCCAGAATCAGATTGGCAAAGTGCCGGCAGGCCTCACGGCCTACGATCCTGTGAATGCTCCGGCTGAATCCTTCGTCCGTCAAACAGAGTCCCACAGCCCCCTGCAGGGGTTCTACTGCCCGCAGGCAGGCGCGTGGTGTACCGGTTCCAGTGGCCTTTGAGCCATTTTATGGTCACTGCTGCTGCACAATATCCTGGAGCGAGGCTTCTCCTTTTTGGAATCCTCTTCATCCTGGTGGTCATTTTCTTCCCCAAGGGCGTTATCGGGTCATGGAAAATACATGAGCTGGCGGGGCATGCCGCTTACCTTGTCGGAGGTTCGCGGAAAAGACCTTCCCAATCTGGCGGGGCCCTATAGCCGGGGCGTTCCTAATATACCCATGAACTCAAATGGTACAGCCACGGGCGGCTTCTATTCCAAGGAATGGAATGCCTTTTGTACTTGGCGCAGGCAAGCCGATCCACGGCTACCCGGAACGCCTTGTAGCCCGGGGGCTCCACGTTCAGATGGGCCACCAACTCTTTTCTAGCCCCCGCGCCAGCGCATGGGAACCAGGCATAAGGGCCTAGTAAAAACAGCAGCATTTCTTGCCGATAATGAAATATCAGGAAACCGATTAAGCCAATAGCAAGCGGGTGCAATACAAAAAAGTGATATCTTGTGTGAAAGACTAATTTTGAGGTGCCAAAGCTATGAAAATTAGAGATCTTAGCCACAAAACCTCATAATTTGATATCCTCTGTTT
>JAFCZI010000056.1 GCA_019314425.1 Deltaproteobacteria bacterium
TGTATACGCTGCAATACAAGACCGATGGTGGCTTTTTAAAAATTTAGGTTTAACTAAAAATCCTGGTTCTACATAATTCGGAAACCTATGCTCTAATCGTGCGAAATGTAAGATGTAGTTGACAATCTCGCGGGGCGTGTAGAAAGAGCCGGTCTGCTTGCGGGCGGTGGTCCCGGTTTCGGGATTGTAACTAGCCAAGAGGTTCTCGAAGACCTTTCCGAGAAGTTCAGGGTCGAGGGCGATTTCTTCTTCGATTGGGGTATTCTCGGTAACCGTAAATTTATAGCTATCCAGCAGGTTGATCAGGCCCCGGACCTTCTCCTTCTTTTTCCTCTTATCGCCGTAGGCGCTGCTGAGATCGAGGGTTCGGTAATCGGAAAAGAACAGAAAATTTGGGACCTTGGGTTGCTTCCGTGCCTTGCGGGTAAAACCATCAACATAAACCACCGTCCCCGAATCGTCTTCCTTGTCCAGGCAGTCGAATAGGCCGCCATTCAGGAATGGGATGTCTGAAAACAGCTTGACCGCTTTTTCTTCAGCCATGGCAAACAACTTCTGATAGCGGTAAAGGTTCTTCACGCCGTATTCATTCTTTCGCTCCAGGAAAGATCCATCGTTTGCGAATCTCCGGTTCTCCCGACCCCCGGTATTCATGCGTTGATTGAGCGTGCCAAAAAAACAGATTCTGGAGAATGGCCCTGTAGAAGGTACTGTCATCGTCCTTCAGGGATTTGAGGACGTCAGCGAGCTTGCGTTCGCTGAAGAGATCGGAGGGGATGAGGCCCTTTTCCTTGAGAAACCAGCAGAAAATCAGGCGGGTGAGGAGCCGGATGACGGAAGTTGCGTTTCGTGTGGCAGTGTCCTTCTCAACATCGGAGGGGAACTCAACATGATCTATCGCCCAAAAGTACCAGTCCGCAAGCTCACGGTAGAATTTTTTATTCAGTTCGTTGGTGTCGAGCGTGGTACGCCATGCCTCGTGAAGGTGTTTGAAGTTACGGCACTCGAACTTCGCCATTAGCACGGAGGCTGCAAGGTCATGCAAAATTTCGATGTGTGCGCGGTGCGGGTCTTCATAGCGGATGTCTTTGATCAGCTTGACCTTTTCCAACACATCGCGGCTTTGGTCTTTCTTGTACAGCCGTCGGTCAATGATCGAGAACGTCAGCCACTATTGTGCCGTATGAGCAGCATAACGGGCATATCGAACAGCAGATTAATCTCCCGCGTGATGTCCGCGAGCTGGGTGCGCGTGTAATGGCTCTTCGCAAGGTCGAGGGCAAAGAACAGATAGGACTGATAGTTTCCATGATCATAACCGGAATCAAAAAGTTTACCCTGCGTACCGGAATTGCGCACCTCGTCATCGGTAATCTGAAATAAAAATTCGACTGACTTCCAGCGCTCGAACAGGGCCTTTCCCTTGCGGAATCTCCGGTCACGCTTGTCGAACTCGGCAAGAAATGCGTCCGGTGTATTGTCGAGTTCAAGGGTCTTCTCACTTTGGTAACCGAGGCTGCTCAACAGACCAATGGACGCAACGCCCAGGTCGGTCCCGGAAAAAGCCCGAAGCGCGGCTTGGATTTGTTGTCGTATATCTGTATTCATGGTTGTACCTGTGTTTTCAATTCCATTTTCATCCTTCGACTATTTCTGCATAGACTCCAATAACCGCTTCCCGGCGTCTGTCAGCCGGTATTTCTGCTTACTACTTCGGGGTTTGTCGGGGATGGTCATTTCAATCAAGCTCAGCTTAACGCCGACTTGCTGATAGTTTTCTCGAAAGTGTTTTTCATCCCTAAGTCCCAGTTTTTCCTGGATTTCTCCTCGTGTCATTTCACCAGTCATGATTGAAAGCATCTTACTGACTTCGGGGGTGACTTCGGGGGTGACTTCGGGGGTGACTTCGGGGGTGACTTCACCCGTAATTTGGTTGGTAGCCCCGTTTTTCGTTTCAATCATCCCAAATTCCGGTACTTTCACGACAATTCTGAACACATCTCCCTCAATCATCTCGGGGTCAGCGTCGCCATAAGATTTGCAATATCTCATCATCTTGCGCATACCGGAACCCAGTTCATCCGCCCGGTGGATCTCCCGAAAAAAAGCGCCGATGACTGGATTCTTTGGAAAAGGGGTAAATGTGGCCGGATTCAGTACGCCGAAGCCATGGGGTTTATTGCTGTTTTCGGTGCGCACCTGTCCGTACTCAATAATTAGCTTAGCCGGGAAGGCATTGCGGTACTCCCGGTGAATTAAAATATTGGACGCCACTTCGCGGAAAATGGTATCTCGGATACTGATGCGCTCGATGCCTTCCAGATAGAATGGGTCGGGCAGATGCTTCTGGATAAATGCGATAATGCGCTCGTAACTCTCAATCAGGTTGGTCCTGACGAGATCCCGGTCATCATAGCGATCCAGGTTGACTTTGCGCAGAATAAGGTCGGTGCGGTGATGGGGAACAGCGGATAAAATCACGCTGTCCTTGCCCAGCAGAAGAATACCTGCCAGGGTGACACCGCTTTTCCCAGTCTCGTGGTCAGTCTGGTAGAGCTGGGCACTCTCGATCAGCTCCATATCGTCCATGCCAAGCCATGGATGTCCGTCCCGCCAGACGCCTGCCAGTTTGCGGCATTTGTCAATCAGATCAGTTCGCAAATCCTCCAGCCCGGCAAATGGGTAGATTTTGTTTTCAGAATAAGTCGCCTGCTTTCGGTGATACAGTTCAGCTACCAGTTGGGTGTGATCGGTTATGTCAAAGTCGCCATCCTCATTACGGTCGTATATATGTCCATTACAGCGATGGACCTGCGAGCTTTCTGGCACATAAACGCGCAGGATCATCTTCCCTTCTACCTCAACCTCATCGATTAACAAATAGGCAGGAGGATTGATTTTCTGCGGATTGTTGATGGCCGTTACAAAGTCTTTTTTAATCTGCCCAACGCAGCCTGGATCAACACCGGTCACTTCACCGGCATCACTAACCCCAAGCAGCAGGTCCCCGCCGTGACGGTTGAGGAACCCGCAGACGGTCTTATAAACATCTCGGTTAAGGGTACGCCGACATTCCTTGAATTCAACGGAAATGCCTTCACCCTGTTTTATTAGCGCTTTGAGATCAGTCATCAGTCCTTCCCCGATTTGATGACAAGCCAGGTGATGAGTTCAAAATCAGAGGCATCAGAGACCTTTTCCTGCTTGTCGGGAATAACAAAATCCCGCCCGGATTGCAATCCGGCAGCCGTCCGTTTATGGAACGTGCGAACAATGGCCTTGATAGCCCTGGTCAGCAAGTCGCTGTACTTCCCCATTTTCGCGCCGTTTTCCGTCTTTCGGTCGAACAGGTCGCAGAGCGACTTATACGGAGCGGCTTTGCCGACACTGAGTTTCTGGAACATAGAGAGAGCGTTCTTGGCCTGAGTAAAGGTGAAGCGGACGGTGCCATCATCGCGGATATAGAGTAGATAATATCGCCCCAAGGGATTAACATTGGAAGATCGTTTCTCCTGCGGCGGGTTCTTGTGCCGCAAACAAAATATCACCCCGGGTTTTACAATCTCGTGCCAGTTCTTGTCAAACAATGTCGCGGCCTTCATTTCATCAAGCGTTGGTGTCACGGCATAGAGGCCCAGCGGGGCTTCCTCCAGTAGTTTTCGGTTGTTGACCAGGAAATTCATAAGCTCAACCCGGAAATCGTCGAGCGTGAATTCACTGAGTGAAACGTTGTCATCCATCTCCTCCAAATCGATCACCTCGTCTCTGAGCCGAATGAGCTGTTTCTCACGATAGGTCAGTTCTTCAGAAACCAGCGCCTCGAATTGATCGGGATCGAGAAGGTTATCCGTACCACTAGCGGCAATGTCCACCATCGCCATACGCGCTTCGACACGATCCTTGAGATTAATGTACTTGTTCAGGTCGTCAGTGGGCCAGAAGTTGACAAGTTGAATCTGCCTGTTGGTGCTGCCCAGGCGGTCTATTCGGCCAAAGCGCTGGATGATCCGCACCGGGTTCCAATGGATATCATAATTGATGAGGTAATCGCAGTCCTGCAGGTTCTGGCCCTCCGAAATGCAGTCGGTAGCAATCAGGATGTCGATCTCGCCCTCCTGCGGCATATTCGGCATCTTTTTGCGGAGCTTGGAACGGGGCGAAAAATTGGTCAGGATGGAGATGAAATCGGTCTGTCGGGCATAGCCTGCCTGCTTGAAGGTGGTTCGGTTGTCGCCGGTACCGGTAACCAGCGCGCAGTGCAGTCCCATCTCCTCAGACACCCAGTCCTTCACATTTGCATAAAGGTATTGAGCGGTGTCGGAAAAGGCAGTGAAAACCAGCACTTTTCGATTGTCGCCGTTAAGCGGGTGGTTGTTTTTCTCCCGGATCAGACGTTTCAACTCCTGAAGCTTGGCATCCCGGTCTGCGGTGACAGCGGCAGCTTTCTCGTGGATATTAATCAACTGCGTACGGTCCTTCTTAAGGTCTTTTTTCCATTCCTTGCGTTTCAGGTGTTCCAGCCGGATCGGGAGCTTCTTGCCTACCATCAGTCTTTCCAGCAGCTCCGCCTCTTCTTCCTCGCCCTGATCCTGGAACAGATCGGGGTTGGTGTATTCATCGAAGTTGCCTTCAAAATGGTCGATTTTCTGCAACAGGTCGTCGATCTTTTTGATCGTTCGATCGATCGAGACCTCAAAGCTGTGCACGGAGCTTTCGAGTCGCTTCAGGTAGTTTGTACGCATCATGCCAATCAGATAGGACTCGCGCATTCTCTGATCGTTGAAAAGGAGCAATTGCGTGCCGTCCTTTATGTAGCGGTTGACATGGACGTCTTCGAGATAGGCGGACGGATTGAAGATGCTCAGCTTGTATTCGGAGATAGCCGCATGCAGATCATCGTAAGACGGAAAGTATCCCTTGATATCTGTGGCCGGATACAGGGCTATCGGTTTGAGCCTTTTGGGGAATTCGCCCATATCCCTGGTCCCGTAGTAGCTGATGATGTGTTGACGGGACCGTGCTATGGTAAGTTCGTCAAGCAGTTTGAAGAATGTGGAATCCAAGGCATCGAGCAGGCGGCTGACCTTACGTTCCGGATTCTTCTTCGGGTCCGCCCACTGCGTGAAGTGGGTCTGCGCATTCTTCATCGCCTGGGCAATGCTGTAAATACCAAGCGACTCGTGGAAGACCCGGTCCTGATCTTGTGTGATCAACAAGAACTGATTTCGCAAATCCTTGAGGCTGTTATTCACCGGGGTTGCCGAGAGCAGCAGCACTTTGGTATCCACACCCGTCTGAAGAACCCGTTCCATCAGAAACTCGTAACGCGTCGTCTTGCGGGCGCCGTCCTCTTGAACCTTGCCCCGGGCATTATTGCGGAAGTTATGAGACTCATCAATAACCACGAGATCATAATTTCCCCAATTATGCGTTTCGTAGGCATCCCGCCCCAAATCGGTATGCGCCAGCACAGTGAATGCAAATCGGTCCCTGATAAGGGGATTGCGTGTATCGTTTTCGCGGTAGACGTTCCAGTTATCCTCCAGCTTTTTGGGACAGAGAACCAGCACGCGACCGTTGAGAAGTTCAAAGTACTTGATAACCGCCAACGCTTCGAAGGTTTTCCCCAGGCCGACACTGTCCGCGATGATACAGCCGTGGTGCTTCAAAATCTTGTTGATGGCGCCCTTTACACCGTCCTTTTGGAATTCATAGAGCATGTCCCATACGTCGGATTCGAAAAAGCCGGTCTTCTCGTCAAGGAGTCCACCGCGTTCTGCCTCCGACAAATAATCCTCAAAGATGTGAAAGAGCGTCTTGAAGTAAACGAACTCCGGTGAATGGTTCTCATATAGCTGCGCGAGATAGTTCAGGACTTCAGCCTTAACGTCTTCGACCAGGTCTTTGTCGTTCCAAACCTCGTCGAACCACTTCTTCAGGTCTTTTCGATCTCTGGTGCTGTCAACTTCCAGATTAAGCTCGATGTTGTTGCCCGCAGTGCCCAGCCCAAGGCCGCGCACCGTAAAATTCGAGCTTCCGATAATGGCTTCCTGAACACCATTATTGTCCATGTGGTACATCTTGCCGTGAAGGAAACCCGGCTTGATAATTGATCTGACATCGACGTTACGCTTCAGCCACTCTGAACATTCCCTCGCCACTCGTTTCTGCTCAAGACGGTTGGATAGCAACAGGGCGTCGTCCTCAATCCTGAAGACCTTTTTCTCTGTTTTGTCAGGGTCAAGTGATTGGATGAATTGTGGTTCTCCAAACAGGAACCGAAGATGATCAATCCGATCTAGCGTATCCTTGAGGGCGGCATATGCGTAAATGGTAAAATAAGCAGAGACGAATGAAAGGTCTGAGCCTTGAAGGATCTTCTCTTTGAGAAAATCACCCATTGACCCACGGTGGTGGTTGTCCCAAATGCCGGACGTCCTTAGGCTGGATGATGTCATGTGCAGCTTCTCCTCTGGTTCTGATGCCTGGTCATTTCAGCTTTCCCATGGTACAAAATATAAAACCCCGCGCTCCATCTGTTCGGAGTAACGGGGCTTTAGGATAACCATAGACCATTTCAAATCCTCTTTCCCTATCGGGTTGAAAGAAGGCGCTTGTTTCGCATACACTACTGAATGCTGCTTACACATAACTACCCTACATGTCAATGGAAATCGGGATGGCAAAGATGCGGGAAAGGGAAACGCCCATGCAAAATGGCGTTTCCCTTTCTTTTGGGGTATAACTTAGAAAATTCATGCGGAGACAATCAAAAATAGACGCACCGGGAGCGTTGCACCACATGATGGGTTATAAAACCACCGGCTATACGACTCAACCCTTATTGAGGTTAAGGTGCCCCCTGATAGGGCGGGTAAGCGCTCGATTATCGAGCATGGTTAAAACTTAAAGACAACATCCATCTGAAGTCTGTTCTCATGCTCCTTGTAGCGGTCGCTGTTCCAAAGCGGATTCCCTTCGGCCCCCGTCTTCCAGTCACTGACCGGGTCCGTATAGAAAAAGACGGCCCGCAGAAGCGTGTTGCCAAACGGCCAGTAATGCAGGGCCACTTTGTGTCCTTTTCGGTTGGTGCCATAAAAATCCTGGTCGTTCAGGCAACCCAAAACGGCATTTTGCTCTATGTAGGCATATTTGTAGAAGAGCGTGTAGTCTCCCTTTTTCCCTTCATTGCCGATTTTAAATGAAAAATTATAGGCCTTGTTTTCGTCGCTCGGCACATCGTCCGCCGCGTTATAAATATAGTCAAGATATACGATTGCAGGATAAGGCCCTAAATTGAATCCGACCTGAGAATAAGCTTCCCAGAGTTTGTAACCATATTCATAGCCTATATTCCCGGTGACCGGGTCTGTCACAAATGAATTTCCACCGCCCTTGTTATAGGCCCCATCATGCATCCATTTTGTGCCGTTAAGATTGCTCCAGCTATAATAACTTCCCGCAAGCACCCATTTGACCGGGCCGACATTCCAATCGAAACCCGCCTGATTGAGATAAAGCATGGCATCGGGGGTCCGGTTGTTTTCATTGGCCACCATCTGGCTCAGATAAATAAACGGTTGGAAGATTTTTGACCCCATGAACTTATAATATTCAAACGCACCCTCGGGATTCACGTCCGGGTCCCACATGATATCCGTATTGTAGAAATTCTTTTTGAATTTACCGGCGCCAAGCCCCAATCCTTTAAACCAGTTCGGTTTGTATTCCGCATAAGCCCGGGCCAAATAAATCCCCTTGTCATTGAAATCCTCCCCGAATGTCGCGTTGGTCGTGGTGGCCTCCTGATTTGTGGCCATGTTGGTGGTGATCATAAAGTGGGTCTTGATCTCATCTGTTATGGGAGCGTCAAGGTAGAGCCTCACCCTGATCCTGCCCCTGTCGCGGGCATCCTGTTTCCCCGGGGTTCCATCTTCGTTTAACATCCCCCGATCCCAGAGTCGCTCATAGCGAAGCCGCAAGTCGCCGCTGACCTTGATCTTCCGGGTCCATTTCGGGAGGCTGTCGTGCCAGGATTTCGCAGATTCTGCTGTTTCAACCTTGACCGCCTTTTTGATCTCTTCTTTTTGAACCTCCTGCCCCTTTTCAATGGATTTTCTTTGACTTTTCAGCTCCAGCTTTAAGCTCTCAATCTCCTGTTGCTGCTGCTGAATGATGTCACTCAGATCATTCAGCCGCTTCAAGACATCGTCAGCCGTTGCCGTCCCGCAAAACGCGGGCTGGCACCAGAAAACCAGAAGCGCGCCCAGAAACGCTAAACCCATTACCGTCGCCCTCTTTTTCATATATTCCTCCTCATAAAAGTTTAGCCCTTCTTCCTGGGACCCTTGGGAAACACGTCGAAAACCGACGCCGGTGATTCCACCACCTTCTGAATCTTATCCTGGATATCTTTCTTTACCTCGCCATCCTTTTTCCCCCACGCCCCCTCTATCTTGTCTACCAGCTCCTCAATCTCACAGGGCTTGGTGAGGTAATCGTAGGCGCCCAATTTCATGGCCTCCAGGGCCGTGTCGATGGCACCGTGACCGGTCAGGATAAGGGTCTCGGTAAAGAGTCCCAATTTCCGGATCTCTTTCAGGGTGGTAATCCCGTCCATTCCCGGCATTTTGAGGTCCAATACAACCACATCAAAGTCCTCATTGTCAAGGGCCTGGATGGCGCTATCGCCACTGTTCACGGCGGTAACGTCATATCCCCTGGTGGTGAGAAGCCTGGACATATTGCCGGTGAAAACAACTTCATCGTCTACCAATAAAATCTTTGAACCTTTCATTTTTCGTTCCTCCTTTCAATGAAAATGGGTATCAGTCGCTGGGTTCATCTGCCAGGCTTTCCTGCAAGTCAGCCGGCGGATCATAAGGGAAAAACATGGTAAATAAAGCGCCTTCACCCCGTTCGCTCTCAACGGAGATCTCCCCGCCTAGTCGCTTAATGGTGCTGTAGCATATGGAAAGACCCAACCCGGTTCCTTTGCCCACCTCCTTGGTGGTAAAAAATGGGTCAAATATCTTGTCCAAAATCTCAGGCGCCATCCCGGAACCGCTATCGGCAAAGACTACCGTCACGCCTTGCCGCTCATCATCAGCCCGGGTAGTAATGCGAATGGTGCCGTAAGGCATGCCGGCATGGGCGTCTATGGCATTGGTGATCATGTTCAGGAACACTTGCTGGAGCTGAGAAGGATCGCTTAAGATCGACGGCAACCCCTCCTGAAAATCAGGCATGAATTTTATGCCGGAGGTCCTTGCGTCCCGCTCCATCAGGGCTATCATCTCACCGATGAATGCGTTGAGATCAACGGTTTCAATGAGCGATTGGGTACGACGCGAAAACCGCAGGAGGTTATGGGTGATGCGCTTGCAGCGCTGTACTTGGACATCGACCTGCGACAGGGACGTTAAAAGTTGCGCCTTGAACGCCGGGTCTAATTCCTCGGTGTATTCCACCATGTCCAGTAAAATCTGTCGTTCGGTCAGGATGATGGCCAGGGGATTGTTTATCTCATGTGCCACCCCGGCGGAAAGCTGCCCCACCGAGGCCAGTTTCCCGGTTTGCATCAGTTGCCGGTTTAAGTGATCCATATCCGCATCACGCTTCTTAATGACGTTAATCATGTATCTTGCCGTGAGAAAAGAGACAATAAGGATAATCAAAGCGCTCAAATGCACAAAGAGCAGCGTCACATAACTCACATGGCTGACCGCGTTGAACGCCTCAGCGTAGTCCTGTTTTACCACCAGTATCCAGCGCGGATCTTCAAGCCATGCGTCGGCTACCAACTGCCGGGGAAAAAGCTGTTTGGGGTCCTCTGGATCGGCCTCCACCACACGAATTTCAATGCCCTTATGATAAGGTCCCACAGGGAAGGGCGCTTTTCCCATGATTTTTCCTTCGACCCTGGGGCTGGTTTGAAAAACCCCTTCCCGGTTCAAGAGATAGACCTCGCCGGTTTGACCGACCCTGACGTTCTCCACAAGAGAACGGAAAGCTTCCGTATTTATGGTGGCCCTCAAGATCCACTTCTTTCCCTTTTCTGCGCGGACCACAGCCATGATAAAATG
>JAFCZI010000057.1 GCA_019314425.1 Deltaproteobacteria bacterium
AAATTGGTTTCCCTGTTGACAAAAAGGTCCAGGTCCTCGGAATACCTATGTTCAAGGTAATACCTTCCAAGCGCAGTACCTCCTGTCAAATAAAATGTATCATCAACATTCATAATGAGCTTGAGAACCCAATCCTGAAAAGGATATAGATTACGGATATAATATTTTTTTGACATAATTATATCTGAGAGATAAGGATTTTGGAAAGAGGGTGTTAAGAACATCCTCAGATAACGCCTCTTTCAGCAATTCGGGTGACAGATTTTTTTTAATTTCATACCATCTGCGGGATTTTAAAACCCTGCTCAGCAGGTTTTTCCGCGTTAAGCCGTTACATTCCCCCGATTCAATAATGGTAATAATATTCCCTTCCGAAACTTGATAATCCCAGTATAAATTTTTAAAGAAGTGGATTGTATTTTTATTAATTTTCATGGTGTTAAAAGCATCTCCTTCTTAAATCAACCTTAAACTCCCGACAAAAAAGGTTGAATAAAGCACTCCAACGGCCGCGGCAACGACCCATTCAGCATGCAGCCCGCATAAACTTCTCCATGCATCCGGCCCAGGATATTGGCCGAAACCTGTTCCAGCGCACGGAGCCATTCGTCTCTGTCCCGGGGCGGATACCCATCCTCAATTAATTGCAACTGATATGCGATATCCGCATTGACCTGCTGAGCCATCCCCTTCACCGCCAGGCGCGGGGGAATAAAAAGACATCTTGAAAAAAGACGATAGCCCCTGAACATCAGAGGATACTGTTTGAACATCCGATCAACAAACAGACGTTCCGCCTTACACTCCGTCGGCCCGCGCCATTTTTCTTTCATCAAACGAAAAATCAAGGCACGCGCAGACCCCGTCACAAACATCAGATCCTGCAACGACAGGTACGAAATGTCCTCCCTAACCCGCCCCATAATCCGTGCCACCCAATGGGAATTAATGATCTGCCGGCGAAAATCGTAATCCGGGGATCGATTATGAGAATGCCGAACCTGAATGTGCGGCAGATACAAAATCCGATGGCCCAATAGGGTAGTTTCAAAGGCCCAGGCCAGATCCTCGGCAAACTCTACATCAGGAAAAGGTGTTTTTTCAAGGATTTCTTTTCGGTAAATGGCACACACATTATCCAGACCTGCGCTCCTGTAAGCGTCATCGTATGGCAATTGATTAAATGCTTCAAGGGAGTTGACCTTCTCCACATCCGGCGCGCCAAGTCTGGCACGCGCAACGGATTCGGTTGCAAACCGGGCATAAGGGGTTGCATCCGCATGGGGAATCTGGGCCGCAAACGCCGCTGCCGCGCCGCTTTCCTTCAACGCTCGAACCATTCCCCCCAGCCATTGATCCGAGCAGGGAACGGCATCCTGAACCATCAAAACAACCGGGTCGAAGCCGGCAAGAGAAACCCCCTCGTTTCTCGTCCAGGCGTGGTGAAATTGCTTCGGATCAATCCTTTTCACGAGGGCGCCGGCCTTTTCAGCGCGTGCAACGGTTCCATCTGCTGATCCCGAATCAATGACAATCAGTTGAATCGGCCCCGCATAGTCCTGTTGACCGATGGCATCAAGACATTCGGCGAAGATTTTTCCGCCGTTCAAGGTGGGGATAATGATGCTGACGCCGTTTTCCATCATACAGGCCTTGCCAGCACCGTCAATTCAGCGATTTCAAATGTTTCCTTAGGGGCCGCAAACGAACATCCCTGCAACATCCGGAAAAACGCCGCCGCTTCGGGACCATCGGCATAGCGTGTGGAAATCTCCTGCTCGATGTGAAAGCCCGCCTCAGCAAAGACCGCCCGCATGCTCGCGGGGGTGAAGAAATGAATGTGTTCAAAGCACAAAATCCCGAACGGAACATACTCGAACTGCCCTTCCAGCATATCGCGAATCACCGACCAGTGTGTGACGCATGGACTGCTGGCGATAAGACTCCCGCCCGGCGCGATGGCGGAACGCAGGTGTTTCAACAGTGCCAGGGGAGATGCCAGGTGCTCCAGCAACTCACCGCACACGACACAGTCGTACGTGCGGTCAAATGACACTTCCTGCACAGGCCTGGCAATGACACAATCCAACACCGCTTCGGCTTCCCATGCCACTTGGGGGTTTAATTCAATTCCGCAAACGTACAATTCGGGACGCGCAACCTTCAGCGATTTTCCAAACTGCCCCGTTGCACACCCAATGTCCAGAACACTCATGGCGGCGGGAGGCACCAGCGCCTGCAAGTCTTCGCGCGGCGGATCCAGCATACCCGAAAAGCGATGAACGTATACATCTCCCGCAACCAAAAGCGTCCAGCCTTTTTCGCGAAATGCGGCGGGGATTTCCGTGAGTTTCGTCTCCGGCTGCAAATCGTGGAGGGCATCGGCACGCAAAAGAAGACAAAAATCCTGCAGAACGTCAGCCTCCACACGAGTGCCCTTCCTGGCATAGCGGTCGGCCAGCGCCTCATAGTTTCGTCGGTTCAGATACCCGTACGGCACGGACGTCAGTTGTAGGCCCTTCGCGAGATTCGAAACCGGTCCTGCGGCCCCCACACGTGCATCAGCCAAGAGCGCCGCACACAACCCCATAACCACATGCGCAGTCGGAATCAAGGTCGCATCCCCCACAACCAGTATCGACCGGCGCGCACCGGCCAAATGCAGAAGTTCGCCCGCCGTAAGCAGTGTGTTTGCGCTCACCAGGAGGGGCGCGTCTTCCGGCCGGGAAACATCGGAAAAACCCTCCAAACAGAGCTTCTCTTCCCGCGCGTAGTATTCCGAGGCAGGCCCCGCGTGTGAGCGCACCACCACCGCAGGACGGTCTTTGATGTCGGCCACTAGATCATCCAATACTGATTCGAGACGGTCCAGCGCGTGATTTTTCTCGTAGAGGGCGGCTACCTCCGGCCCCCGTCGGCGAAGATGCGCCTGCAACGCCGGATCACGCCAGAGTTGCTCGATCCGTCTGGCCATTTGCACCGGATCTCCGGGCGGCGCCCAGAGCGCGAAGTCATCCGTGTCATCGAAATCGCGATAACTGGAGATATCGCTCAGCACACACGGCAATCCGCAGGCAAGCGCCTCCAGCGCGGGAAGCCCGAAACCTTCCACAGCCTGGGAAGGCGACAGAAACAGATCCGAGGACTGATAAATGGCGGGAACATCGGCAGGCGGAACCCCATGATAGTAGCGCTTTGCTTTGTAGAAAGGCTTCTCTTCCCTGACCTGATTAAACTGATTCAGCCGCACAAGCCGCAGACCGCACGCTTCGCAGGCCAGACGCGCGGCAAGCAACCCCTGGGGCAGGCCCTTGATCGCCCCGTCAAACCGGCCATCAAACGGCCCCACCAGCAACAGGCGCCTTTTCCCGGGAAGGTGGTGCGCTGGCCTCCAAAGCGAAAGGTCCATGGCCTGCAGCACCCAATGCCAACGCCCCGGAAACCGCCGCGCCATCCGTCGCGCCAGTTCGGGGCTGATCGCGATCTTCGGTATGGGAAGATTCAGTGCCTGACGCGCAAGGGCTTTGTCATCATCCGTCTGCACGCAAGCTTCATCATCGCCCTGCACCAAGTGTACCAGCCGCACTGCCTTTTCCGCCAACGCCGGCACGTGTGCGCGGTCAGTGGCAATCACAAGATCAAAGGACGAAACATCTTCCTGTTCCCAGACCCTTGATACGGCGCGTACCCCGCATGGCAAATCCCGCCAGGGCGGCGCCAACTCACGGGCTATGATCTCAACATTGTGTCCCCGGGATGCGAGACCTTCCGCCTGGTCGAAGACGACCTTCACCCCGCCCCAAAGCGCGGTTGTTTCAAGGCAATACGCAATCTTCATGGTAAAACCTCATTCACCCCTTCTATATGGATAACCTTCTTGATCAAAAGACACAACAATTGTATGGTCTGAGATGAGGATTGTATATAGTGTGGTCGATATTTTTTTGTCTTACGAACCGAGACCTTTGAAAAAGGTTCAATTTTGTTCGAGTACAAGGAAGGCAAAAATTTCAACCACAGGAATATATTGAATATTTCGAGGATTGAAATTTTACTCTGACGCAGGAATCGGGCAAAAGGGGACGTTTTGCAAAGGTCTCGAACCATGTGAACTTTCTAGAGCCTCACTGAAAGGAAAATGCGTTGAAAAATCCTATGGTGGATCAGCAAGAAAATTTGTGCAAAACAAAGACCTTCTGGGATGACTACCAGACAGGGGGGGAAGGCTCCGAAGGCGGCAGTTGGTGGGATTCTCCCGTCATCGTTGCGGAATGCCAAAAGATGATCAGTGGCAATGCGAATATGAATATGCAACAGTTCTTCAAAAAATGCCTGCAGGGGCGTTCCCTTGAAAAGGGGGTCAGCATTTGCAGCGGTTCGGGAGAATTTGAACGAAGCCTGATAGATAATGGCCTTTGCCGGCAGATTGACGCCTATGAGCTATCGGGCAAGCGCGTCGAAGAAGGCAGAAAAATGGCTGAAAAGGATGGATACGCCATCCGGTTTTATCAAGAAGACGTCAATCACGCGGTTTTCAATCCGGATCATTATGATGTCTTTTTTTCCTGGTCGGCCCTTCACCACATTGAGAATCTGGAAGGCGTCATTGATAACGCCAGGAAATGCCTTAAAAAGAAAGGCGTTCTGGTGGCCCAGGAATATATCGGGCCGAACCGTTTTCAATGGACCAAGAGACAAGTTGAAATGGTTAACCGGGTGCTGAAGCGGTTGCCTGAGCGCCTGAGAAGAGATCCGAAAACGGGGAATCTCCGGGAAGAAATATCAAGGCCGACCATCGCGCATATGATGAACACCGATCCTTCAGAGGCGGTGAGATCCACCGAGATCATCCCGGAGCTTCAGAAGCACTTTAAGATCAGCATTCTGCGGTATTTCGGGGGCGCCATTTTCCACCCGTTGTTTAATGAGATAATGGCTAATTTTAATTATGATAGCGATGCCGAAGTGGCCCTGATCGAAATGGTTCTGCTACTGGAACGGGTGATGGTGGAAGAAAAGGTTTTGAACGAGGATTACGCCATTATTATTGCGGAAAGGAAATAGACCGGCGTCATTTTTTGTCTCACGCAAAGGCGCGAAGGTTTTTGAGCGAAGGCACCTCATTTTTTTTCTTTGCTTTTGACCTGGAAATGATGCCGCCACTGATTCCCCTTCAATATCCACCGATCGCCAATGGGTAGCGCCATATCCTTTGGTACCCCGGGGATCCGGCAAAGGGCCGAAAGGGTGACGATGCCGATATCCCCCTCTATTTTAACCTCTTTGGTTTTTACCGAGGAGGTGGGAACTCTGGCCGCAGCTTTAAGCAGGTTTTCGTATGTTTCGAAAGGGGGGAGGCCCGCTTTTGCCTCTTCCTTGTAGGTGTATTGATAATTTTTGTTCACCAGCCGCTCTGTCCAGTATTGCGCCGCCTGCTTTTCCAGAACGCCCTTGGGATCGGTCATTTCTTTTTCGCAGCCCAGTGTCAATAAAAGGAGACAGGCGAAGAACAATCCAAACCATAAATGGGGATGTTTTGATAATTTCATTGGCAAGCCTCTAATGCGGCAGAGCCGCAGTTTTAGGTTTTAGGTTTTAGGTTTTCCAGCCAATGAACTTCTTGTTTTTTGTGATAGAAAACCAGGGGATAAGGTACTAACTCGGGCTGTATCCGCAACCCAAACCCAAATGGCCTCACGCAAAGACGCGAAGGTTTTGTTGTTGGCCTAAAATTGAGAAAATCCCCATGGTTATTTGGGGGGAGGGACCGTTAAGAAAACGCGAATGCCGCCCACGTTATCTTTTTCCATAGCATAATTAAGCACAATATCATCAAAACCATCGTCATTTACATCGACGCAATATATATTACGAATTCTCTGGAGTCCTGCTTCAGGCAGGGCGGGGGCTGATATGCGGCGCCATTTCCCCTCCTTTTGGGTAAATACCTTGAGTCCTCCCGCTGCTGTACCGCCCACAATTTCGGGTCGGCCGTCGCCATCCAGGTCGCTCGCGGCCACAGCAAAATATACTTCCTTGTCAGGGAGGCCTTGAGACGCGTCCTTGAAGCCGTCCTTTTCGCTCAAAAAGACCTTCAGGCTTCTCATGCCATCCTTGCCAAAACCGGTGATGCTGACCACGAGATCATCCCGTCCATCGTTATTCAGGTCGGTAAACGCCACGGACCGATAATGGAGTTCCGTGGGCAGTCCCTGGTTGAAGGGCGTAAAGCCCCCCTTTCCGTCTCCGAGCCAGACGATGAGATCGCACCGGTGCTGGAGTGAGGCGATGCCGATATCCGCGTTACCATCACCGTTGATATCTCCCGTGACAATTTGATCGGCAAAAAGACCTAGAAGCTCCTTTTCATCCCCGATGAAGCGGCACTGCCACTCACGCTGCGAGCCGAAACAAACCATTGCCCCTGTTTCGCCGCCGCTATCTCCTTTGGTGAAGCGACCTTCAGAGACCGCAGCAATATCCGGAATGCCATCGTTATTAAAATCAGCGCTTACAAGTGCCCGAGTAGCAAAGCCCTCCCTGGAGGGTAACCCCTGGGAAAAGGCAGCGTACTGATTTTCGCCCTGTCCTTTCAGGCCTTTAAGACCGACAGAATGTATCGCAAGCGCCATATCCGGAGTGCTGTCGCCGTTAAAATCCCCCCCCACAATACCCCCGTAATCGTGAGGAATATCCATCGGCACACGGAGAGGCGCTGATTGCCATTCACCTTTACCGTTTCCCATCCAGATAAAAGGTTTTCGATCATTCTCAGGGGCCTTTCTTGGGGGTGGCGCCAGAATGTCCAGATGACCGTCTTTGTTCATGTCGCAAAACGCAAGACCTTGGCGCCACTGGCCAAAAGACGGCAGACCTGTGGAAGATTCCACAAAGGTAAGTGATGGTTCCGCTGTCTCAGCATCCGAGCGTCCGGAGCGATGGGACCCGTTGTCGCAGGCGGGTAATCCTGCAAGAACAGATATGAACAAGAAAAAGATGAGGGTCCTGTTGAATAGTTTACTCATGAAATTTCCCGTACTGCGCGATCTGGCCCCGGTAACCCCGACGGGCCGTTTCATTGGCATTAAAAAGGCGGGCCGAATGGCCCGCCTTTTCTTTTCGTTGTGATTGTCGTTATATCATAACAACACCTACTTTGGTATTGTTACGGCAGGTCCCGCCACATGGGGGTCAAAACTGTCCAGTTCAAAGCACCCGTTCCGGATACAGCCTGCTGGTAGGTCCATCCGAGGATCTCCAGATTCCGAAGGGCCGCGGTGTTGGTATCCCATTCCAGGTCGATCCAACCCTCTTTGGGATAGTTGGCGAAAAGCCCAGCCGGCAGATAGGGTTCGAGATCGATAATGGTCAACTCGTCATCCAGCGGAATGTTGGAGGACACTTTATCTTCCGCAGTATCCCAGAAATTGATATGAAGCGTACCGGGAATCGTGTTGGCACTCTTCCAGAAGATCAGCCAAGTCGAATCGCCAGAAGCCCCAATATAGAAACGGGGATAGAGGCCGAATGACGTGGCATCCGTAGGCGCTGCAAGGCCAGCCTGCAGATCTTCCGCACCCTGCAGGGCGTTGGCCGAAAAAAGCTCAACGAACTGTGCGGCGGGAGCCATCTGAGCCTGAAAAGCAACGGGGAGCGCAGCATTATACTCCTTCATGGGAACATTGGCCGCAGCGGCAATACCGTTAGCCAGGTTCACAAAGTAAAACTGACCCACGACGCTGTTGACATCGGTACCAACTTCGTTGTCATAGTAAATATATCCGGCATAGTGATCGTTGACACCGTCGCCGTCAATGTCCACTTCAAGACTGGACCTGATGGCAGAAGCCATCTTGGCGATTTCCGTGAAGGCATCTGTCGACACAACGTCGCCATGTGTACCGGTCAGGGTGTCATCAAACACGGTCACGCTTCTTACGGTGTTGATGGTATAATGGAAATCAATGCCGTCCAGAATACCGACATCCGTAAATACAATCAGTGTGTTGAGGCCGGTCGTCCCTGAAATATCGCAGATAAAGGGGACCACTGCATCAGTACCCGGCGCGTCGTCCGGAACTCCGATCAAGGCCTGAGACGGGACCACGCTGAGCATCAGTGCCGCCAGAACTGAAAGGGCTATAAAAAACTTTTTCATACTCTTATTCCTCCTCAAAAATTTATGTTTTGCTTCCCTTAAAAAACTATTAACACCCAAAGAGAACCCAACGCTTCATCACCGAATCGAGACCACCACCTCCTTTAGACTCAAATTTTGTCATTCCTTCAAGCTATTGTCTACTTTTTCTATCCAAAACCTCACGCCCGTGGATTATCGAACCGCCATGGGTAGAGGGCATTATATGAAATGGAATCCCTTTGTCAAGTTTTTTTCAACGAATAAACGAATTTCATATCCACATCTTTTTGGATCGGATTATCAAGGGCAATCCGAGCATTAGCATCTAACCTTAAAATCAACACATGAGGAAACGCACCCGGAACCCACTTTGCGAAGACCTCATATCCAGGCCACCCCATCCAAAACACGACTCACCGGGGTTTTTCTTTGCGCCTGTCCGCAAAGAAACAGGCATTTCCCGAAACTTCTAGCACGGCGGTTTTGATCTGTCAACCCCTTTTTCGCCCTATTGTCGCCAAAATTCTCTCGCTTTAGTGAAGAGTCTTCGCATCTTTCGGCGAATTCGCACCGCCGGTTTTTCCATTCCTTGCGTTTTCATCGGTTGCGGAGGTAATACAACCGCGTCCGAAACAAGGGGCGCGGCCTTTGGGGACGGGCTTATATTGTTTTCGAGATGATGGCGATCATGTTCAATTTCGGGTTGTTCAGATTGCGTTTCAGCGTTTCTTCGAAACGCGGCCCATGCCCGGCCGTCCATCAGGGGACGGGTTCGATCAAACAGTATGGCCCGGGCCTGGTCGTAATCGTATTTTACGCGATGGGCAGCCGCCATACCGGTTGTTCCGTAAAATCGATATTCGGCGGTGGTCCGGTCCAGGTGCTGGAACGAAAAGTATCTTGAGGCCCGTATCCAAAAATCCCAATCCTCAAAAAGGGTCAGATCATCCGAAAAACCGTTTACCCGGTCAAGGACATCTCTTGAAAAAAGCACACTCATGATGGGAATATAGTTTTCGAACAAAAGCCGGTCCGGATCAAAATCAAAATTAAAGACCCGCTCTTCCTTTTCGCGATTGCGGGGATTTTCCGGCGGGCCTGAAAAAAAGACGTTCAGGACATTGCTATAAGCCACTTTCTCGTGCGTCATTTCGAGGTGGGTTACAAGACGTTCCACATGATCGGGATAAAACACATCGTCGTCGTCGAGGAAATTTAAATATTTTCCCCGCACCGCCTTTAATCCGCTGTTGGCGGCTGAAGCCCTCCCCCTGCATTTTTCATGCGGCACATATTGGGTGGGAATGTCTCCCGAAAGGGCTTCAACCACATCCTTGACATCCCGCCCGCCGTCGTTGACCACCACAATTTCCAGGTTGGCATAGGTCTGTTTTGCGATGGATCGTATGGCGTCAACCAGCAAATGGGGGCGATCCTTCGTCCGAACAATGATGGAGACCAGGGGGCCGGATTCCCCCGGGTCGGACGCCAGCCGATATGACGGCTGAAACGGAATGGCAAGCGGCCCGATTTTTCGAATCAGGCCGGTATCCCACGATGAAAACCCCTCGGCATGCGTGACGCTTTCCGGCAGGGTCATGCTTCGGTAACGGTTCAACCCCATGGCGATATCCTTATAGGGCTGTTCCTTGAGCTGGCTTTCGTACTGGTCAATGGCTTGATGCTTCCGGGCCAGAACCGGTGTGATATCGACCAGGGTATTGACACAAAGGGGTTGCCCCAGTTCATAAAAGGCGACCTCGAAACTGAAATCATTTCCGCTGAGGGCATCACACAACAAAAAACAGGCGGCCCGATGATCCGGGTGAAATTCCAGGGGAGAAGGGACGTATACCCGTTGGGGCCGGTAATCGGTCAATAGATCCACCATGCGACGAAGGGCGCCGTGAGCGCCGGACAGGGCACGGTCCTCGTAGGGCCAGAATTCCAGATCGGTCACGCCAATGACTGCGCACGCCCGTTTCGCTTCTTCCTGCCGCATGGCCACATAACGGTTTTTTTCGATTTCACCGGAAGAATCCCCCTTGGCCCCGTTGGTCAAAAAGATAACCCTTACGGGATCTCCCGCCCCGGTGTGGAGGGCAATGCTGCCGCCGCAGCCGATGGTTTCATCGTCAGGATGGGGGGCCAACACCAGCACGCGCCGGCCCGTCGGATCCGTTGTGTGAAAGGGAATCAGTTTTTCTTCGGTTTGCATAGTGGGGTCTTTCAAAAAAGGTCGCTGTCGCCCATGGTATAGTAAAAATGGCGGTCAACCACCGGTAAAGAGAGGGCGGCGTCAAAAAAGATGATGCCGGCGGCCAGTTGATTGGGATCAGCGGTCACCTCAAACCCTGCCTTCGCCAACGCTTCCGTCCACCATTTCGGCTTTCGGGAAAACCACCCTTCGATTCTTCCGACATCTGAAAAATGTTTTTTTAATAACCGGTCAAACATCGCCCCGACGCACCACGCGTATTTTTTCTCAAAGAGGGCGTCCCCCCAGATCAGCACCCGATCCCGAACGGAAAACACACACCACCCCACCAGTTTGCCGAAGCATTTGACCGCGAAAAGCCGGTGAACGTGATCGGGACAATCAAGGTATCGCCATTTCAGGTAGGTCGCATCTTTTTTGAGCAATAACCCGTAATCCCGGCTTGCCCTTTTAAAAAGGAGATCAAATGCGGCCGTCATCCGGGTCACCCGTTCAACCGTAACGAAAGAGAGGCGTTTTTTAAATTTCCCCAAAAGCGTCAAGGGGGGACGGCCAAACCGGTCAAAATCTAAGACATGGTAGGGAATGGGCGACATATATTGATATCCCAGAAACCGTTCTCCGAACTTTTTAATATGACCCGTATTATACCCATACATGAAGGGCATGTTGTCCACACAGAATTTATTGAAAAAATACGTCGTCACCCGCGTGAGAACACTGGTGCTGCCCAGGCCCATCCGTCTGAAATCAGGGTGGGTCATGGTGTCAGCACCCTGTAGCGACAAAAATTCCCCCGGGCCTTCCACCGATGAGTAAAACGGCACGGCATATCCGCAGAAATGCGCGGCCAGGGCACCGTCTTGGGTGACAGCAAGCGCAATTTTATGGTTGCCAAACGGGTTGTCGCGGTATTTCCATTTCCAGTGGGCCAGGGTCCGATCGGATTGGAACACCTGTTGAAACATCGGCAAAATGTCCAGTTCATCCCCATCCCGGTAAACCCGAAGAAAGACCTTGTCTTTTTTGGCCACCACCAGGCCAAAACGGGTCTCCTTTCCCTCCTTGATCATCCTGTCGTTGGATTTAATGCGAAATCCATTTTCGTAGAGGGCCGTAAGCACCGCTTTTGACATCCCGGTTTTTCGCTGGTAAAGGGGTTGCTCCGGTATTTCGGTATGAACAATAAGGGCGCCGGCCGGTTTTAAACATGACCGGATGGGTTTCAAGACGTCGTTCAAAAAACCGTCGGTGGCGGAAGACGCCGCCAAAACAATCCCATCATAGGGCTTTGCTGAAAGCGCCGGGTCATTTGAATCAATGCCATCGCCACAAAATTTTCCCGTGTCCGTCACGGTGACGTCATAGCCAAGGGATGGCAGATCGCCGGTGTTGAAATCGCTCTCACACCCGATAACCAGGATGGCTGCCGGCGCGGGCGGGAGATGCGGCAACAGGGGATGGGAAGGATTTTCGTTAATGGCGTTCACCGTTTTCATCAATTATCCAAGACACCTGCTGAAAAGACGCACCAAACCGCTTAACACCCCCCAAACGCCCGAAATACTGTCCCGGCGCCAGCAATTCCCAGCAGGTTTCGGGAAACCGCATCTCCGGGCCCGAGCCGAATTGGGCGGCGGATGGCACCAGATCAGGGTTGGGGCTCCATTCAAAAAGCCATGCTGCCTGAATGGCGGGCGGAACTTTCAGGGAAAAGGGCGTTCTGAAAATGGGCGCGTTTAACCCGTCTTGACGGGGGGCGGGGCGCGGAAAATGTTCAAGTGTTTTTTTCAGACGGGATTTCCAGCCTTTTGCGTGTTTTTCTAAAAAAACGGCATGGGATTCCGCCATCAGCCTTCTTTTTTCCCGCAAGCGACGCCGGTCGCATTGGTCATAGTAATGAATGGCGCGGGCCCGTGGTTCAATCAAGAGCCGGAAGCCGTTGTTTCTCAGTCGCAGAAAAAGATCCGTATCTTCAAAATAGAGAAAAAAACGGGGATCAAACAAACCCCCGGCTTTTTGGACCGCGTCCCGATTCAAAAGCGCCAAGCCTCCCGAGAGAGTGCTCACTTCCACCGGCTTTGGGGAACGCCAGACCCGGATGGAGCGTCTTCGCCACAGAACACTGATAAATCGGTTAATCCAGGCTTGTGACCCCCAGGACGTCAGAAGGTCCCGGAATTCAAACAGGGCCGTGGGATAAGAGGGCGGCAGATAGAAGGTCTGATGGTCATCCCAGAAAATCTGAGGCGCGACTGCCGCGACATTCCGGCTGGAAAAAAGGGTTTTTTGCAGTTGCTTCAAACAACCGGGCAATAACCGGGCATCCGGGTTAATGAGCAGGATGCCGTTCCCGGTAAACGCCTCAAAGGCCTGGTTGCACGCGAACCCGAACCCCATATTCTCAGTGTTAACCCTTAACGTTACGGATGGCGGGAGATTTAATCGAAGTCTCTCGGCCTCTTCCGGCGAGCCGCTGTTGTCCACCACCACGACGGTAACCGGCCCTGAAGACTCGGATTCCAAAACGGATTTCACGGCCTGTAATGTCAGGGAAAAGCTCTTATAATTAACAATAACGGCGAGGGTTTTCAAACCAACAAGGAACACTCCTTATGATGGGACATTCCAGGAATGGGGCATCCACATCATACCCATGTCAGAATGTTCGCTTTCGATCACAAAAGGGCCATAACTCATTTCGTGGATCTCCCGTATGGCATGTTCATCGCCGACCCTTGCCTTGACCCGGTAATTTCCACCCAGAATAGGGATCGATGGAATCACCATCTCAATGGTTTGTTCACCGGAAAAAAGGATAGGCGCCAGACCTGACATTTTGCTGGTGGTTTCAAAAACCTGGGCGCCGCCCGCAAATCCAAGGCTTATGGCCAAGTGCCCCTTCATAGGCGCGCCGACCCTTCGGGTTTTCACCTGAACGATAACCGTCTCAAATTGGTGAAGGTGCGCCACAGATTCTTTTTTTTCATTCAGAAGGCACACCCCTTCAATCATAATATCCGGCATTTGCGAACCCACCGGCACCGAAGGTCCATCGACGGGAACAGGGGAGACATCTTCTTCAAGATAGGTTCTATAGGCCGAAATAACGGAAGATGTTTTTCCATAACCGCCCATGCGGCCATTTTTCAGCCACAGGGTACGGGAACACAATTCGTTGATCATATACATACTGTGGGTGCAGATAATGAGCGTCTTGCCGGCCTTTCTAAAGCCCATCATCCGATCCACGCATTTTTGCTGAAATCGCTGATCCCCGACACTGAGGGCCTCATCGATAATCAGGATCTGCGGATCCACACTCGTCGCGATAGAGAACGCCAGCCGAAGATACATTCCGGAGGAATAGGTCTTGACGGGCCGGTCGATGGCATGCTCCAATTCAGAAAACGCAATAATCGCCGCTTCACGGTCCCGGATCTCTTTTTCTTTCAATCCCAGAAGCGCGGCATTGAGATAGATGTTCTGCCGACCGCTGAACTCGGGATGGAATCCGGACCCCAGCTCCAGGAGGGCGGCCATCCTACCCCTTTTTACCATCCGACCGGAAGTTTGGGTGGAAGTGCCAGCCAGTATTTTCAACAGGGTGGATTTCCCGGCGCCATTGTCGCCGATAACCCCCAATGTGCCGCCCTCGGGAACTTCAAACGAAATGTCCGTCAGGGCTTCTACCAGATCATGGCAGGGCTTTCGAAGAATCGCTTCCTTGAGACGATCAAACGGCCTTAGATAGACCTGGTAATTTTTCGTCAGGTTTTCGGCCTCAATGGCGTTCAAATACAAAGCTCCTCATTTTCATTGCACCGACCTTTTCACAAAACGTCCGCAAAGGCATGTTTTGAGCGTTCAAAAAAAAGAACACTGCCCACAAAACACAATAGTGCCAACCCCATGGCATAGGCCAGCGTTGTAAAGGAAATAAAATGATGCAACAGCACTTGATGATACAATTCGATGAAGTGATACATGGGATTCATTTTGAGGACCCACCGCAGTTTCTCCGGCACCATGGACAAGGGGTAGATAATGGGCGTCAGAAAAAACCACAAGGAGAGGGCGGTTCCGATGAATTGTTTAATATCCCTCAAAAATACGGACAGGCCGGCAATCAGGCTTACCAAGCCCAATGTAAACACCATATGGACCCCCACCACCAGGGGCAGCCACACCCAGACCGTGTGGAAATACCCTTTAAAAACCAAATAAACCAGAAACATCACAAAACCGAGGCCATTTAAGCAGAAAGGGACGATAACCCCTGTCATGGGAAGAATTTCCAGAGGGAACGCCACCTTGGTAATAAGGTTGGCCCGGCTCAGAAAAGCATCGGTGGCGCTGCCCAATGCCTCTGAAAAAGCGGTCCACGGGAGAAGCCCCGTCAGAAAGTACACAACGAAACTGTCGGTGCCCGTTTCCATGGGCTTCATTCGGATCTTGAAAATGATTGAAAACACAAAGATATAAATGAGCAGATTGGCCAGCGGTGTCAAGAGGCTCCACACAAATCCCCCGATGGATCCGGCAAAACGTCCTTTGATTTCGTTTCGGACAAATCCCCAGAAAAGGGTTTTGTGATGAAACGGGATTTGAAACCAGCGTTTTAGAATTAAAAAAAGATTCATGTTACCTTATTACCTGCGGATAAAACTGCCTCATCACACTCTGCACTTTTTGCTTGAACTCATTGGTCACGGCTTCCACATCGTCCATGTCGTCAACCACCCGGGGGGTGATCAGGACGATCAATTCGATCTTTTCCGTTTCTTTCAACCAACTGCCGGTCAGATATTTAATCACCGGAACATCAATCAGACAGGGAAGCCCTCTGGTTTGTTCCCTTTCCTTGTTCCGGATCAATCCGCCGATGGCAATGGTCTGCCCATGCCCCACGGTGAGGGTGGTTTTGATCACCCGTTTAGAAAACACGGGGTATTCATTACCGGCTTTTCCCACCGCCAGGTTACCATCATAATTGCTGACCTCCTGACTGATGTCCATGGTCACCAGGCCCCGTTCATTGATGTGGGGGGTCACCGAAAGGATGACGCCTGTGTCCCGGTATTCTATGGTGGTTTCACTGATGGTGGAACCGCTTGAAACATTTGTGGTACCGCTAGCCAGGGGAATTTCCCGGGACACATCAATCTTGGCCTCCTGGTTGTCGGAAGCCAGCACATGGGGGGATGAAATGACGTTCAGTTTTCCCCTTGTGGCCAGGGCGTTCAGTTCAGCATACCATTTGTCGGTCACACCGATGGAATACTTAAGCCCCGCTTGTCCGAGGGTCGCCAGGAAACCGGCATTTCCCTTGCCGGCCCCATACCCCAGCGCGTACTCCACGCCGAACTGGGTCGAAGAATCCAGGGTAATCTCGGCGATGGTCGCCTGGATCAACACCTGGCGGGGCATGATATCGATCTTTTTCAGTATCCCCTGGATGATTTTGTAATCGGAAGGGGTTGATTCGATAATGAGCGCATTCCGGATCTCATCCGGCGTAATGGTCATATCGCCCACGAGGGTACTAGAGCCTTCTCCGGGTTTGCCGGACGTCTTTTTTCCCACGGTACTTTTTTGGGTGGATTCCCCGGCCTTTGCCGCGATCTTTTCCGCCTTCTTTTCCGCCATTTTGGCCTTGGAGAAGGGATTTTCCAGCACCTCCGATGCGCCCCCGGCTTTTTTCTTCTCCTGTTTTTGGGTCTCTTTGCCGGTCAATTTTTGGGTCTCTTTGCCGGTCAACACATTGTTTAACAGGGTCGCCAGTTCATTGGCCCCCCCGTTTTTGACAAAATAAACAAAAATTCTGGTGGCAACCGTTTCGTCCACAATGTCGATTTGGCGCACCAATTCTTCAATTTTGTCAAAAACATCGGGCGTCGAGCTGACCGCCAGCAACGTATTCAACCGTTCCAGCGCAATGAATCTAACCATGCTGCCGGAAGAGCCGCCACCGAGCGTAAAAAATTCTTTTACAACCCCAACAACTTCCTTTGCGTCCAGATACTCCAGCGGGTAAAAACGATAATAGACCCGATCCAGGACATTGACGTCAAAGGTTCCCACCAGTTGTAGGATTTTCAAGATATTGGCGCCCTTATCCACCACCACCAGGGTGTTGGTAGGCACACTCGCCACAAGGGTTCCCCCGGAAGAAAGGAAGGGGGTAATCAGCTTTGTGATCTCATCCGTGGCCATATATTTGAGGGGGATAATCTGGATAATAACGCGGTCCATGGGGGGAATATCTTTCTGGCCCACCGTAAACAACGCATCCGTCGGCATTCTGGGAGCGTCTTTCAGGGGCACGATTTTGTACAAACGTCCCTCTTTCATGGCGGTCAGGCCGTTCAATGCGAGGATCTGGGAAAAAACCGGAAAGAGATCGGTTTTCCTCAATTTACGCGCCGTATGAATGGTCACCTTTCCCTGAACCCCGGGATCAACGATATAATTAATTTCGAGAAGCTCGGCCATGGTTTTGATGACGTCGTAAAGGTCCGCGTCGTCGAAATTGAAAATAATCCGGCCCTCTTCTTCAGACGGATCACCCGTGCCGGAAAGGGGTGCGGTTCTCGCAACGCTCTTTTTTCCGAATGTTTTAACGGGAGAGGCATATTTGTCCATGGAAGCGCTTCCGGAGACGGAAGAACGCCCGGCGCCCGTCACAACTGAAACCGTTTCTGCCGGTTTTTCCAGGGGGATCTCCGATTTTTCAGTACTCCGATGCGTTTTTTCGTAATTCCGTTCAGCATCCTTCATGATTTCTGCTTCAAGGGGGGGCTTTTCACTCCCCTTTGCACGATCGCCCAAGGGTGCTGTACCCGCACAACCGGCGTAAAAAACCGCAGACATCACCAACATGCCCATAAACAGAACGATCTTCACCACATATTTTTGCATACGCTCACCTTGTTCTTGAACGAAATTGAACATTTCTCAAAGGCCTCATCTCACTTCACGGGTGGCGCGGCGGCACGACCTATCAACGATTTTGGACCAATGCCGGGAAGATGGCCGATTTCAGCCCCCTTTTTCAGTGCCGAAGGAACAGGAGGTTTGTCTTTTACCGGCACTCCCACCACGGTGGACCTTGACCCATTTTGCCCGTTTAACCGTTGGACGCTGCTTGATTAGCCTTGCATTCCGGATGGCGCCCCGTTTCAAAACAGGCTTTGCGACAAGATGAGACACGAGCGCTTCAGCGGAATCATCGGTGATCACCAGACCATGAAGGATTAATTTTTTTAAATTCAGCTGAATATTTTTTTTTTCACCCGCGCTCAATTGTTTTGTTTTTTCACCCGGAACAATTTCAGTCCGTTCAGGAGAAAAAAGGTTCAGCGCCATCAAAGCATCGTATTCCGATTCCGGGGGGATCTTTATTTCATCGAGAGCGCCCACGGGGGCGGTAACGCGCTGAGCTGGTTTTTTCGCCATTTCAGGGAGTTCAAGCCCCTGGTTTTCCTGAAACCACACCCCGCATGCCTTAAAACCGAAAAAAGCCACAAACAGCGCCAGAACGACATTGATGATCCATATCCAAAACTTAAAACCTAAAACTGCGGCTTTGCCGCCTCAGGTTGTTGGCGCATTCGAGCTTTTCAAAAAACCGTTGATCGTAATATTGGCGCTAACGTTTTCCGTCACCTTTTTTCCCCGCGTTTGCCTTAGCCTGACAGTAATTCCCACTTTTTTCACTGTCAAGTATTTTGGAGACGTCATGATTTGATATACGAATTCCTTCAAATGCCTGGTGGCGCCGGCAATGGACAATTGAACGGGGATACTCAAATAATGGCCTCCATCCACGCTCTCCGGTTTGAGAACCCGCACCATTTTGATCTCCACATGACTCTTCTTCGCCATCTCATGTACGATTTTCTGGATATCCGCAGCCGCCAACGCGGGGGTTTTACCGGTCAAAAGTCCGGACTCCACTTGCTTGAGGGTTACCTTTAAGCGCACGACATCCTTTTCCAGATCGCTGCCGGACTCGAACATCCGCTGGTATTTGACCAGCTGTTTTTTCTTTAACGCGAGGGTGTCGTCCGCGATAAAGATATCCGGTGTCTGCGGCCATATTCTGTAAATGCCCCCCGCAATCAGAAGAAAGGCCATGGCCATCAAAACATATTTTCGTTTTTTATCTATTTTTATCATTGTCTTCATCTAAGGCTCAGCCCGATTCGAAACCGTTCCTTGCCTCTTCGGTCTTTGTTGATGGCGGAGAGAAATTTCACACCGGAAAACATGGGCGACGCATCCAGAAGCGGGATAAGTTCGGAAGCGGACGTGGCGTACCCCCCTATCTGAACACCATTTTCCGAAAAATCGAATTTGTTTACCCAGGCATCCCTGGGGATCCTTTCAGACAATTCCTTCAATATATCCAGAACCGACGGACCGCCCCGGCGGAGGGTATTCAGGTAATGAATGCGATCCTCTATTCCCTTTTTTTCCGCTTTTACCCCCTCAATTTTTTTCAGCTGAGCCCCCAGCCTTTCAATCTTTTCCGCCAGCCGATCCAGGGCCCACTGCCGTTGAAAAAAAACGCCCCCGCCCCAGGCAAGCGCTCCCAAGAGCATCAGCGCCGCCAGCCCGAATAGGGTATACCGCTTGAATTTACTAGGTTTTTTTCGCAACGCGGGCGGCAGCAGATTGATATTTATAGCCGTTTTCCGAACCCCTTTCAGGGCAAGACCGTAGGCCGCGATCACGGCAGTGGAAGGAATTTGATCCCTGGAGAGATCCAGCAGCCGGATATTGATCCCATTCACACCGCGAAGACGCTCCAGCAGGGGAACGTCCGTTTCCATTCCGCAGAAGACTGTATCAAGGGGTTCATCTCCCGCTCCAAAGTCCTGACGCATCTTCCCCAGGGCCGCCGGAAGAACCGCCATAAGATCCTCACGCCTTGACAGCCCCCTGGAATACCGGAGCATACCGTCTTTGACGAGCCCCAGTTCAAGATCACGTCCACGCATGTAAATGAACGACTCAGGGGTTGCGCCGTCTTTTTCACCCCGCCGAAAAAAGAAGCCGGCCAGCGCCGTTGAGCTGATTTCAACGCCTGAGATACCGACATCGGGCGACAAAGTCTGTTTTTTCACCACAACAAGAAGCAATTGCAAGCGACCGGCTGTTTTATCCTCTGAAATAATCTGGAAATCGAAATAGATATCCTCTGGGCTGAACGGCACGTACTTTTCCAATTCATACCCCAGACTTTCTCTGAGATTTTCCTTAACGGCAATGGGGAATTCCAGATATCTCAAGATAGCGGCGTTGCGGGGAATCCCTAAAAAAACAGCGGCGGGAGAGATTTGACTGTCCCGTATAAACCTTTGAATTAACCCCGAAATGGCATTGGTCTTCTCCTCATCCGAAATTCCCTCCTCAAAAGGATAGACCGCGTGCGCCAGCAACTGAACATCCCTGGGGGACGCCTTCAGACAGGCCAGGCACAGTTCATCTTCCCAGATATCAACCCCGAGGCTTGTCTGAAAAAGCATGGTGAGTCCCTCTGAAAAACTTCATTCGTTTGATTCCGGGATCATATCGACCGACAATGCCGCGCGGTCGTTCCACTGAACCACGCGGTACCCCTTTTTGAGGGTTCGATTGATCTCTACCACTGCCCTGATCCCTTGTCGGGTCCTGCTGTCGGTGATCTTTCCCACCGACAAAATCTCATAATACGGGTTGGGGGTCAGGGTGATATGGCGCGATATGGCGCCATACGCCTCCGCTCCCAGAAGCGTGGAAACTTCGCCCAGGGTTTTGAAATCCGCTTCTTTTCTGAAATCTATGATCGATTGGGCCAAATCGTCAGTCATCTGGGGCAAAGAGAGCAACATCGCTTTAGAAGCGGCATTGATGCAGATTTTGGCGCCGCCCGCCTTGCTGCCCGCCCTCATGATGTTCCCCCGCCTGGACCCTCGGTCCTGAAAAGCCGTCACCATGCGGTTGAGGCCGCCGTAAAACATTTTCGGTGTGACGCCCCGAACCATCAGCAACTCCTCGATGGCATCAAAATCACCGTTCTTGCATTCATAGGGTTCCGGAAGAGACTGATAGTAATCATTTTCAGCGCCGTTCATGCGGTGAAGATCATTTTTGTCCCGCCAATCCATGATGGCATCAACAATAATGCTTTTTTCCTGTTCTTCAATCTTAAAGCGGTTCAACATCATTTTTAAAAGCGGTTCACCGGCGGTGTTAAGGTTGATTTTCCCGGCTTCATTTCCGATGCGCACTTTAAACCGGCCCCCGGCAAAGGGAACCGGCGGAATATCCGTGTTCATTCGCCAGCGTGAGGACGTTTCAGCAGGCGCTTCATTTTTATCAGCGAGCAATTTCTTTTTTTCAGGAGAAGATTCATTGCGCAGCAATTCGAATATTGCACGGTTCAACCCCGCCAGGGCAATGTAATAGGCCTCGGTTTGCTCCTTGAAGTTGCGGACCATATTGACCTCGGTCCGCATGGCGAAACAAAATTCGGTGGCAATGCCCGAAAGGAGGACCAGGACCCACAGGACCATAAAAAGCGCAATGCCCTTCTCTTGTGCCGGTCCTTTTTTCACAGCATGTCCCCTATTCCTTCCGACACCGGATGGGTACCATGAGGCTAATGGGCGCCGTTTCATCGTCTTGTTTCAAGACGATTTTGACCGCAAGGGGCAATCCTGTCTTTTCGGATGGATCCCAGGAGGTTTGCCAATCCGTTTCACCTTCGCCCCCTTTCAGATATTCAAACTGAAGATCCTGAACCCCTGACATCAAAGTGAAAAGGTCTTCCTCCCGCTGGTTTTGAAAATCCGCTTCCGTCAGGAACCCAGCATCTTTTTCGTAAAGCTTGAGCTGTTTTTGTCCATCCCCATCGCCCCCCTGAATCATGTATTTCACAAACACCACGCCGGTCAGTGCCCCCGGCACAATGGGGCTGCGGGAAACAAACGCCATGGTTTCTTCAGAACCCTTGAAATAAAAGGCGTCATCTCCCATTTTGATTTCATAGATGCAGGCACTTGCGATCTGCCGGCTCAGGAGACCCAAAACAGCCCGCTGCCGCTGATGAACAGCCACATCTTTCTCACCCTTTTCCCACGCCCGCGTGCCGATCCGGAGGGCGCCGAAAATAATCAGCAGCACGAGCCCCATAATGGTGAGCGACAGCATGAGCTCCAGAATCGTGAAGCCCGAAGGACCGGAAATTGAATATTTACGACCCATCCGTCTCCTTTTTGGCGGCTCTGAGGGTACTGACGACAAAAGATTTCTCTTTTGCGCCTTCACGCCAGGTAATATTGACCTGGATGTTCAGCAAATCAACGGGCAGGTTTTCTTCTGCCTCTTCAGGGACGACCCGCGTGATGACGGCCCGCCACTGGTAGGCATCCTCAAATTCCCCCTGGAGGTCTCCCTCCGAAAGGTCAGGAACCATCTGAATTTCAGCCATTTTTTCCCTGGCATGAAATACGCCGCGCGCGTATTCTTCCGACAATTTACGCGTTTTCAGCCCCCCTGAAAAAAGCTGTAAAATCACCACCAGGGAGATGGCCAGGACGGATATGGCCACGAGAATTTCAATGAGGACAAAACCACTGTGAGACCTTCGCAAAATGTCCCCTTTCGCCCAATCTCGGCGTTGCATTCGAATTTTGATGGCGCCGTAAAAAGTCCCATCTACTGCGTTGCGGTGATTTTTCAGAATCTCAAGATATCTCCACGCGGACCGTGCCGGTGACAAAGTCAATGGTTACAGTGGATCCGCGCTCGCGATTATTTTCTAAAAGGATGGTTCCCCCGCTGCTGCAACCGTTGGGCATAAAAACAACGGCAAAAAACCTTGAATCGGATTCAGCGCCGTCAAAGGTCAGAGCGTTTTTAAATTTCACGTCTTTGGGCAGATCATAGTGCTTCGCGCCACTTTCCTTCAGTTTTGAAGCGGACTCGCCGGTGTCTTCTTCACTGCCGGGGGACATCGGGTTGGGCTTGACGGTCACACGATTTTGATTGAGATCCAGGAGCGCCACATAAGGCACGCTTTCGGTTATGGCCCGGCTTCTGGCGTATCTCAGGGAGGCCGCCACCTTTTTGGATGCGGTCTTCAACTCCATATTCCCCAGGCTGCCGGCGACGTTCACGCCCACAAATGCCGAAAAGACGCTGATGAGCACCAGCACCACCAGCAGTTCAATGAGGGAGAATCCTTTTTTCATGGTCGTCTTGTTGAGGGGTTGGGCAAACACATGGGTTGGGCAGACGAACAGATTGGGCAGACACATAGGTCTGCCCCTACGGGATCCGGGGTTAATTGGCGTTTTCTTCCCCTTCCCGATTGGAAATATCTTTGTCCTCGCCATCTCCGCCTTCGGTACCGTTGGCGCCCAGGGAAGTGATTTCAACTTCGCCGTTGTCGGTCCGCCTATACCCATAAGGGTTGCCCCACGGGTCCTTGGGCACGACCTTTGACAGATAGGGGCCATCCCATTTTGCTTCTCCGCCGGGGTTGGTTCTGAGGGCCTGAAGGCCCTGTCCCGTTGCGGGGTATTTTCCCACATCCAGCCGGTAGGTATCGAGAGCGGTTTCAAAAAGGGACATCTGCGCCCGAGCCGCGTTTTGCTTCGATTTGCCCACCTTTCCAAACATGCGGGGTCCTACCAGGGCGGCCAGAAGGCCCATAATGACCATGACGATCAACAATTCAATCAAGCTGAACCCCATTTCTCTTTTCCTGCGTCTTTTCATCACCACTCCTTTCACATATCCCTCAAAAAGGCATTTCATTCATACTGAATACAGCCATCAACATGGACACCACCACAAACCCCACCACGAGCCCCATGATCAGGATCATGGTCGGCTCCAGCAAACTGATGAGCCGTTTTACCGTGTTGCGAACCATTTTTTCGTAACTTTCCGCCACCCTCAGCAGCATGCGATCCAGTCGTCCCGTCTCCTCTCCCACGGTAATCATCTGAATGGCGAGGGGCGGAAAAATCCCCGTATCCCGCAGGGGTTTCGACAACCGGTCCCCTTCCTTGACGCGTGTATAAACACGCTCCATTGCCGCTGAAATGACCTTGTTCTCCATAATGTCTTTGACCAGCATGAGCGCCTGCAAAATGGGGACGCCACTTTTCGTCAAGGTGCCGAGGGTTCGGGCAAACCGGGCCACCTCAATTTTTTTGATGAGGTCACCCACCACGGGAAAGGTCATTTTTTTCCGGTCAAATTTCAAACGTCCCGCAGGGGTTTTCAGATATTTTCTCAGAAAATAATAACCTGTGCCCAACACAGCCAGAATGGCCCACCAGTAGGATTGCAGCAAATGGCTGGTTCCCAGCAGAAGCTGAGTGCTCAAGGGAATGGTCTGCCCCATGTCTGAGAAAATAATTGCGAATTTTGGGATGACAAACGTCAAAAGGATGATAATGGACAGGCCACCCACCCCCACCAGAAAAATGGGGTAGACCATGGCGGATTTGATATAATCTTTGAGTTCTTGAGCGCTTTCAAGGAATTCCCCCAACCGGCTTAATACCGCTTCCAGAACGCCCCCCGCCTCACCGGCCCGCACCATGCTCACATAAAATGAGCTGAAAGCCCGGGGGTGTTTTGCCAGGGCATCCGATAAGTATCCGCCACCCTGAACGGTTTTAAGGATGTCGTTCACCACCATTTTGAACCGTTCTTTCTCAGCGGATTCGATCAACAGGGCAAGCGCCCGATCAACGGGCAGACCGGCTTCCAGCAAGGTCGCAAGGTCCTGGGTAAACGCCATCACATCTTTGGAAGAAACGCCGTGGAACAGGTTGAGGAACGACTCTGAAACGTTCAATCCCAGCCCCTTGCCGTTTCCTTTGGCCGGCGTGATACGGATGGGAATTAAACCGAGATTTTGCAGCTCAGCCACCACTTTTTTTTCTTCATCCGCTTCCAGGACGCCGGTCACAATTTTTCCGGCACTGTCTGCGGCTTTATATGAATATGTGGCCATTTTCAGTTTTCAAGGGTGGCTTTCAATATTTCCGGAATGGTGGTGATCCCTTCCTTCACCTTTCGCCATCCATCCTGCCTCAAGGTCAGCATTCCCGACTTGACGGCCACGTCTTTGATCTTCTCAGCACTCGACTTGTTGATAATTTCTTTCCGAATTTGCTGTGTTATGGGCAGATATTCAAAGATAGCGGTCCTGCCGCTGAACCCGGTGTATCGGCACGCCTCGCAGCCCTTTCCCTCAAACAATTTTATTTCAAGGGCTTCCGCAGGGCTTAGCTGCATGGACTTCAGGAGCCTTTCTTCCGGTTCTATCGGCTGTTTGCACTCCGGGCAGATGACTCTCACCAGCCGTTGGGCCAAAACACCTAACAGGGTTGAACTCAGGAGAAAACTCTCCACACCCATGTCCAGAAGCCTTGTAATGGCCCCCGCCGCATCATTGGTATGGAGTGTGCTGAACAATAAATGTCCGGTCAAGGCGGATTGAATGGCAATCTCGGCGGTTTCCCGGTCCCGAATCTCCCCCACCAGGATGATGTCCGGGTCTTGCCGCACAATGGAACGAAGTCCGCCGGCAAAGGACATGCCGATTTTCTGGTTTACCTGAATCTGGTTCACACCGCTCAGTTGATATTCAACCGGTTCCTCCAGGGTGATAATTTTGTTTTCCGGTGAATTGATTTTGGCGAGCGTCGTGTAGAGGGTGGATGTTTTGCCGCTTCCCGTGGGTCCGGTCACCAGAATCATGCCGTAAGGCTGTGTGGTGAGTTGCTGATACTGCGCCAGGACATCGTCCGGGAATCCCAGCTTGTCAAGATCCAGAATCAGGGTATCCCGGTCCAGAATTCGCATGACCAGGCTTTCGCCAAACAGGGTGGGGATAGTCGAAATCCTGAAATCGATTTCCTTGTCCGAAATCCGCAGTTTGATTCGACCGTCCTGGGGCAGCCGTCTTTCCGCAATATCCAGCTTGGCCATAATTTTGACCCGGGAAATAATGGCCGCCTGAAGGCGATGGGGGGGCGATTCCACGTCATGCAGAACACCGTCTATGCGGTATCGGGCTTTAAATTCATTTTCGAAGGGTTCAAAATGGATGTCGCTGGCTTTCTGTTCCACCGCATTAAAAATCAACCGGTTCACCAAACGGATGATGGGCGCCTCCGACGCCAGGTCCCTTAAGTGTTCCTCATCTTCAACGTCGCCCGCAGAAATGTCGTAAATATCCTTTCCCGCTTCCTCGATGATGGTTTCAAGGGATTGGCTGCCCGCTCCGTACAGTCGTTCAATGCTGTCAAGGATATCGCCTTCTTTTCCCCGACATACCTGAATGTCCAGGCCGTAGGTAACCTTCAAGGCATCAATGGTGTAAAAATCGTCCGGATCGACCATGGCGATTTTCAGGAAATCATCCCCCATCGCCAACGGAACGAACATGGATTCCCGCATCATTTTATCGGAGAGATTGCCCACAACCACCGGTTCTTTGGGGTAATCCTTAAACGTGATAGGGGTCATGACAACCCCTTGTCTTCATCAGCGTACATCAAAAAAACTGCCCTCCCACAGGCCCGGACTCGGATATCACTGAAAACCCCTCAGCTACTCCTTAAAATAGTCAATGACACTCTGAATGATATAATTAAGATCATATGTCGGCTCAAACCCGATGGTTTTTTTCAGCTTGCTGATGTTCGGACATCTTCTCTCCATATCCTCAAAACCCGGACCGTAAGCCTTTTCGTATGGCACAAAATCAATTTCGGAATGACTTCCCGTCATCTCCTTAACCTTAAGCGCCAGATCTTTGATGGTCACTTCCTCGTTGTTGCCCACATTGAAGATATCGCCTTCCGCCGCAGGTTCATCCATCAATCGCATGATGGCTTCCACCACGTCGTTGACGTGGGCGAAACTTCGGCTCTGGGTACCATCCCCATAAACGGTGATGGGCTTACCCAGTAACGCGCTTTGAACAAAATTGGGCAAAACCATGCCATATTGCCCGGTCTGCCGGGGGCCGACGGTGTTAAACAATCGGCCGATCACTACGGGCAGCTTTTTTTCGTCAAAATAGGCAAGGGCTTGAAATTCATCCAGGGTTTTGGAACAGGCATAAGCCCACCGTCGTTTTTTGACTGACCCCATGACCCGATTGTCCTCTTCCGACAAATCATGCTCCACATGCTTTCCGTAAATCTCGGAGGTAGACGCAATAAACACCTTTTTCTTGAATTGATTGGCCAGCCTCAGGACCACTTCCGTCCCTTTGACGTTGGTATCCAGCGTTTCCACCGGGTGGTCCATGATGTTCCTGACACCCACTGCAGCCGCCAAATGGTATATCTGATCCGCCTTGAATATCAGCTCGTTCATGACGGACTCATTTAAGATGGT
>JAFCZI010000297.1 GCA_019314425.1 Deltaproteobacteria bacterium
GGGTGCTGATTCTTTAGATCAGGTTGAGCTGATCATGGCCATGGAAGAAGAGTTTGATATTTCGATCCCTGACGAAGACACTGAAAAAATAGTAACCGTCAAAAATGCCATCGACTATGTCAAAACGGCAATCGACGGATAATGGTTGACCTCTCCCAGCGGAGGAGCGATAGAATGGCCAGAAGGGTTGTGGTAACGGGATTGGGGATGGTGACGCCGCTGGGAACAGGGGTAGCGGAAACCTGGGATGCGGCTTGTTCCGGAAAGTCAGGCATTGGTACCATCACGAAATTTGATGCGTCCGGATTTGCATCCCAAATTGCAGGGGAAGTAACGGATTTCAGGCCCCAGGATTTCATGGCCAAACAGCAGATCCGGCGATTTGATGTCTTCATTCACTACGCGCTTGCTTCGGCAAGGATGGCATTCGAAGATGCCAATCTAAAGATCGACCCGAAGAACGCCCACCGCGTAGGCTGTGTAACCGGGAGCGGCTTGGGGGGGCTTTCTACGCTGGAACATTATCACTCCGTCCTTCTCGAAAAGGGCCCCAAGCGAATTAGTCCTTTTTTTATTCCGGGCATTATCGCCAATATGGCGCCGGGGCAAATCGCCATTGAATTCGGCGCCAAAGGTCCCAATATTTCCATCGAAACCGCTTGCGCCGCCAGTGCCCATGCCGTGGGTGAAGCGTTCAGATACATTCGCGAAGGATTTGCGGATGTCATGTTTACCGGGGGGGCAGAATCCGTGGTAACGCCCTTGGCGGTGGGTGGATTTTGTTCCATGCGGGCGCTTTCCACGCGCAATGATGCGCCTGAAAAGGCATCGAGACCCTTTGACCTGAATCGTGACGGATTTGTCATCGGAGAAGGCGCGGGGATTCTGATCCTGGAAGAACTTGAATATGCCCTTGAACGGGGTGCGAAAATTTATGGAGAAGTGGTCGGCTATGGCCTTACCGGCGACGCCTATCATGTGTCCGCTCCCGAACCCGAAGGCGCAGGCGCCATTGCATGCATGAAAGGCGCCCTGGATTTCGCCGGTCTCAAACCCGAAGATGTCGATTACATCAACGCTCACGGTACCTCTACCCAGTTGAATGATGCTTCGGAAAACAAGGCGATTAAAGCGGTTTTCAAGGAACACGCATACAAGCTCAACATCAGTTCCACAAAATCCATGACCGGTCATCTGTTGGGTGGCGCGGGGGGGGTGGAGTCCGTTTTCTCTGTGATGACCATCAAACACGGTATTATTCCGCCCACCATGAACTACGAAAACCCTGACCCGGAGTGCGATCTGGATTACGTGCCCAATGTGGCCAGAAAAACCCCGGTGCGAACCGCCATGAGCAATTCATTCGGGTTTGGCGGCACCAATGCTTCTTTGATATTTAAGGCATACGAGAAATGAACCTATGAATGTTATTATCGGATCGGATCACGGCGGCTTTGAGCTGAAGGAAACCTGCCGGGAATTTATGGAAGCGCTGAGTGATTGTGACGTCACGGACGCCGGTACCTTCAGCGAGGACTCCATGGATTATCCCCTGGTGGCCCATAAAGTTGCAAAGGCCGTTTCTGAAGGAGAATTTGCACGGGGCATACTCATCTGCGGCACCGGTATCGGCATGAGCGTCGTGGCAAACCGCCATCCGGGGGTCCGGGCATGTTTATGCCACAACCTTTTTACGGCCAAGCTGAGTCGAGTGCATAACGATGCCAACATTCTGGTGATGGGCGGTCGTGTCATTGGAAAGGGCATCGCCATTGAGATGGTGGAACTTTTCCTGCGGACGCCCTTTGAAGGCGGGCGGCATGAGCGGCGATTGGATCAGATTGAAACGGATTAGACAAAGGGTGCAGGGGGCAGTTGTCAGGGGGCAGGGTGAAAAACAAAGCTGATGGTCTCCGCACTTACCCTGCGAACGCTCTTAGAAGAGGATTGTTTTGAACGAACCCACACTAAAGGAAACGGATCCCGAGGTTTACCGGACGATTGAGGCCGAGCTGAAAAGGGAAAGGCAGAGCCTGGTCATGATCGCGTCCGAAAATTATGCGAGCCGTGCGGTGATCGAAGCGCAGGCCAATGTTATGACCAATAAATACGCCGAAGGGTATCCCGGGGCCAGGTATTACGGGGGGTGCGAGTTTGTGGACAGGGTCGAACAGCTGGCCCGAAGCCGCGCCAACAGGCTGTTTAATTCAGAACACGCAAATGTCCAGCCCCATTCCGGATCACAGGCCAACATGGCCGTATATCTCTCCCTGCTGAAAAACGGCGACACCATCATGGGTATGGACCTTTCCCATGGCGGCCATCTGACCCACGGGAGTCCGGTCAGTTTTTCAGGAAAAATTTATAACCCTGTTTTTTATGGATTGCATCCTGAAACCCAGCGCATTGATTATGACCAGCTCCGAGATCACGCCAAAAAACACAAGCCGAAGATCATCGTCGCCGGGGCCAGTGCCTATCCGCGGCGTATTGACTTTTCGCTCTTTAAAGAAATCGCTCGTGAAGTGGGTGCCTATTTCATGGTTGACATGGCCCATATTGCGGGCCTTGTTGCCACAGGGCTTCATCCTTCCCCTGTGGGTCAAGCGGATTGTGTTACCAGTACCACCCACAAGACCCTGCGTGGCCCAAGGGGCGGCCTGATTCTCTGTTCCGAAGAATATGGCGCCAGACTGGACAAGAGTGTTTTTCCGGGAGTTCAGGGAGGGCCTCTGATGCACATTATTGCCGCAAAGGCTGTGGCGTTCGAGGAAGCCCTTCGCCCTGAATTTGTAGACTATCAGAAACAGGTCCTGATCAATGCCCGTGTGCTCGCAGAAGAGTTGGTGGGATATGGTTTTGATCTGGTTTCCGGCGGTACCGACAATCACCTGCTCCTGATTGATCTGACCGCTAAAGGCATCACGGGTCTTGATGCGGAACAGTCCCTTGGTGAAGCCGGTATTGTGGCCAATAAGAATGCGGTTCCCTTTGATAAAAAGGGGCCTAAAATTACCAGCGGACTGAGACTGGGAACGCCTGCGTTAACCACCCGAGGCATAAAAGAGGCAGAGATTCGACAAATAGCTAGACTTATAAACGATATTCTCGGTGCGCCTGCAAACGAAAATGTTTTGCGGCGGGTTCAAGGTGTTGTTTCCGAAATATGTAAAGCGTTCCCCATTTACCCTTATCTGGATGCATCGGAATAAGTTGTTGTGTAACATTAAATAAGCCCCATAATACATTGTGATTAAATGGAATATGATAGACCATCCTGGAA
>JAFCZI010000475.1 GCA_019314425.1 Deltaproteobacteria bacterium
GCGACAAGGTTTCTCACCTTGTTTATCGCTACTCGTGTCAACATAAGCTCTTGTGGAACCTCCAGCACTCCTTTCGGTGTACCTTCTCAGGCGGCCACAATGTTCTCCTACCATCCAGAAGCTGACTTAAACCTATTAATTGTACTGCTTGCTTTAGGGTAGTTGCGAGCATAAAGCAAAAACGCTCGCTAAATTCACCTACCATTGTGTTGTATTAATAAACTTAAATCAGCTTCTGGATCCGTAGCTTCGGTACTGTGCTTGAGCCCCGGTAAATTTTCGGCGCGGTATCGCTGGACCAGTGAGCTATTACGCTTTCTTTAAAGGGTTGCTGCTTCTAAGCCAACCTCCTGGTTGTATGGGCGATTCCACATCCTTTTCCACTTAGCACAGATTTGGGGACCTTAGCTGACGGTCTGGGTTCTTTCCCTTTCGACTACGGAACTTATCTCCCGCAGTCTGACTCCCGCACTAGAACTTGACGGTATTCGGAGTTTGAAAAGAGTTGGTAATCCGGTGGGACCCCTAGTCTTGTCAGTGCTCTACCTCCGTCAGTCAACATGCGAGGCTATACCTAAATATATTTCGGAGAAAACCAGCTATCACCGAGTTTGATTAGCCTTTCACTCCTATCCACAGCTCATCCGAACAGTTTTCAACCTATATCGGTTCGGGCCTCCAGTCGATGTTACTCGACCTTCACCCTGGCCATGGATAGATCACCCGGCTTCGGGTCTACCCCATACAACTCTTCATGAACAAATTCCTCAAAATAGTGCTGCTATTCCTGCGGATTTGTTCAATCAGATCAGCCAAACCTGCACTAAATCTGAGTACGCATTCCACCAACTTAAGAGTGTGCACGCCCTGCGCCCTATTAAGACTCGCTTTCGCTGCGGCTCCACCTCGCGGCTTAACCTTGCTGCACAGGGTAAGTCGTTGACTCATTATGCAAAAGGCACGCGGTTACACTGTATAAATACATAGTGCTCCCACTGCTTGTAAGCTAACGGTTTCAGTTTCTATTTCACTCCCCTCCCGGATTCCCACAGGGTTTCACGTGTCCCGTGGTACTCAGGAACTCCTTAGGGTGAATCTACATTTCGCGTACCGGACTATCACCGTCTGTGGTCAGCCTTTCCATACTGTTCCGCTATATATATTCAATCCCATATCAGGGTCCTACAACCCCGGCAGATAAATCTGCCGGTTTGGGCTTGTCCGCTTTCGCTCGCCGCTACTCACGGAATCTCAATTGATTTCTATTCCTGCAGGTACTTAGATGTTTCAATTCCCCGCGTTCGCTTTTATTACCTATGAATTGAGTAATAAATGACAGGATATAAATCCTGCCGGGTTTCCCCATTCGGAAATCTCCGGATCAAAGCCTGTTAACAGCTCCCCGAAGCTTATCGCAGTTTGCCACGTCCTTCATCGCCTTCCGATGCCAAGGCATCCGCCGTTAGCCCTTAATAGCTTATCCATAAAACTTGATTAAACTTTAGGACTTGAATTTATTGTCCGCTTACAACAGACAATAAATAAACTCAACTACTGTAATTATCAGAAGCCAGAAATCAGAAGCCAGATGTCAGAATAGTTTGGTGCTTCGCACTCGGCGAATCACAACCATCATCTTTCTGGATCTCCATTCCAAATTCTGATACACACCTCTTAGTTCAGATACTTTACGTCGCGGTGGTAAACTAATACCCGTGCAACATATCATCCCCAAAAGGATTTATACTACTCTACTATTCAATTATCAAAGATCAATCAGTCTAAAACACTCAGGCTTACGTCCTGATTTATACCTTCAAAAAATTTCTTTTTTAAAGGTATAAATCAATTCGCAATAGTCTGACTTCTGGTTTGTGGAGGTGAACGGGATCGAACCGATGACCTCCTGCGTGCAAGGCAGGCGCTCTCCCAACTGAGCTACACCCCCATTCAGATGACAGAAGCCATCTATGGTCATAACGCTTCTATATATAAAAATAAAAGGATCTTGACGATCCCTGAAAACTGAATAACAACTTGGCAAACGGGGTTAATCCCCGAAATGGCAGTTTTTGTACACCTGTTTCAGCTTAATGCCAAAATCACGGTACTCTACTCACTGCTTCTTCCTTAAAAAGGAGGTGATCCAGCCCCAGGTTCCCCTAGGGCTACCTTGTTACGACTTCACCCCAGTTACCAATCATACCTTGGCAGCCTGCCTCTATAAATAGTTAGCTCAACTGCTTCTGGTACAACCAACTCCCGTGGTGTGACGGGCGGTGTGTACAAGGCCCGGGAACGTATTCACCGTAGCATGCTGATCTACGATTACTAGCGATTCCAA
>JAFCZI010000298.1 GCA_019314425.1 Deltaproteobacteria bacterium
GTTTTCACCCGGCACGAGGGCACAAAAGCCGCCAAACTGAGATCAGCCGATCTTTCGAGGATGGCCCGGGGGGCGCAGCAACTCCTGGATCGGTATCCCTGCGGCCTGGACAACAATGCGATCCGCAGGCGGAGTACCAACAAATCCAGAATCCTGAAATATTATGATGCAACGGAACAGGAGTGGAACGACTGGAAGTGGCAAACCCGGCATATTATACGAAACGCGAACACCTTAAAATCTCTGGTGAAACTCACCGACGAGGAATATGAGGCCGTTGTTCTGGCCAGGGAAAATCGAATCCCCTTCGGCATCACCCCCTACTACCTTTCACTTATGGACTACCAGGCGGATCGAAAAAATGATTATGCTGTTCGCGCGCAGGTCATCCCGCCTTTGAACTATGTCAATAAATTGAAAGCGTTGAGGGAAAAGCATGAGTCTTCCATGGATTTCATGCTGGAGCGGGATACTTCTCCCATCGAAGGAATTACCCGACGGTATCCCATGATCGTCATCTTGAAACCGATCCTGACCTGTCCCCAGATATGCGTTTACTGTCAAAGAAACTGGGAAATCGAGGATGTTTATTCTCCGAACGCCGCACTTTCCCGCGATAAACTGGACGCCGCCATCCAGTGGATTGCCGATACGCCCGAGATCAGGGAAGTGCTCATTACCGGCGGCGATCCCCTGCTTTTGAGCAATTCAAGAATTGAGTCCATCCTGCGCAAACTGTCCCGCATTGAACATGTAGAGCGTATTCGGATCGGAACCCGCACACCGGTCACCCTGCCCCAACGGATGACCGATTCATTGATCCGCGTCATCAGCCGGTTTCACGCCCCCGGAAAAAGAGAAATCCTCATTGTCACCCATTTTGAACATACCTATGAAATCACACCCCAAAGCATGAACGCCGTGCAGAAATTCCTGCGAAACGGCATCAAAGTCTATAACCAGCTGGTGTACACCTGTTATAACTCGCGCAAATTTGAGGCGGCGGCCTTACGGCTTAAATTATGCCTCATCGGGGTGACGCCCTATTATACCTTCAACACCAAGGGCAAAGAAGAGACCGATGACTACCGGGTGCCCATGCCCCGGCTCCTGCAGGAACAGCAGGAGGAAGCGCGGCTTCTGCCGGGATCAGCCCGCACCGACGAAATCGTTTTCAATGTGCCGGGTCTGGGCAAGAACTACATGCGGGCTGGCCAGAACCGGGACGTCATATCCGTGCTACCCGATGGTCGAAGGGTTTACGAGTTTCACCCCTGGGAAAAGAAATTACAATTGGCAAACACCTACGTTTACACGGATGTATCCATTTATAAGTACCTCAAAAGGCTGAAAGCCATGGGAGAAAACACATCATTGTATCGGACCATCTGGTATTACTATTGATGTCAACTGACAAGTTCAGGGAATAGTTGAAATAGAAGGGAAACTGGAGGCGTATGCACGATCCGAATTATATCAAAATAACCACCGGCTTATTCATTATGCTGAACCCTTTCGTCCTCATCCCCGTGTTCCTGGGACTCACGGGAGGAATGAGCAAAGCGCAGAAGATGAAGGTGGCTTTCACCTGCTCCATCGCGGTTTTTGTTATTATGATGATTTCCGTATTCGGCGGTCACCATGTTCTCTCTTTTTTCGGCATCACCATCAATGACTTCCGAATCGCCGGGGGCCTGCTGATTTTCCTCATGGCCATTTCCATGTCCCGCGCCAAAGAAAAAGGTGAAGGGATGCGTTACAGCGATAAGGAACATGCCGAGGCCAAGACCAAGGATAGCAATATCGCCGTGGTCCCCTTGGCCATTCCGCTGATGGCGGGACCAGCGGCCATCAGCGTTTCCATCATTGATGCGGAAATGTGCAACGCCTTTGCCTCAAGATTGACCCTTGTGGGAATTATAGCCGGTTTGAGCATCGTTCTGTGGGTGGCCATGGCACTGGCGGAACAGATCGGTAGATTCCTGGGGCACACGGGACAACAGGTCCTCACTCGGGTGATGGGTCTCATCCTGCTGGCCCTGTCCATCGAATTCCTGGTGGTGGGCATTCAGGGCGCTTTTCATTTGAACAATCACTAAGGAACGTGGCCAACCGGAAATATCTGCTAAAGGTTCCCCCTCAGGGAACTGGAAGAAAATAATATACGCATGAGCCAATTTCAAGTTGTTCAATTTTGTTCGAGGTCAAGGAAGGAGAAAATTTTAACTGCAGGAATATATTGGATATTTCGAGGCTTAAAATTTTGGATTAACGCAGAGATCGAGCAAAAGGGGGCGTTTTGAAACTGGCTCGCATATAGTGCAGAACTTTTTTTCATCTTCAATGCGCGATGGCAAATGCATAGTATGAGCTGTGTGCCTGCTATATAGCCGATACACCTGATTCGCTGAGGGTGTTCCTTACCAGAGCGCCGTCTTTATCGGCGTTTGGCTGAGAGGATGGGCGTGTTCAGAACCAGAGCTGAGAGATTATCGGAACGTTTGATATCAAGTTTCATTGCCGAGGTATCGACTTCAAAATATCTGGATATCACCTCAACCACATCCCGCTGAAGATCGTTTAAGAGGTCATCGGATACCTCAAGTTTATCGTACACCAGCGCAAATTTGAGTCTTTTTTTGGCGACATCCCTGCTCCCCTGCCGTCCGAAAAAAATTCCAAAAAAATCTTTGAACATGGTGCCTCCTCAATTCCTGCGTCGCAGCTTGCGACCCAGAGATCGCCAAAAGCCTTCGCCGTTGTTTGGATTTTCAATGGGAAGATTGGGCTGACCATCGAGCCTCTGAGCGATGCGATGAAAGGCATTGCCTGCTTCCGAGTCTCTCTGAAGCGCTAGTGGCAAACCCGTGTTAGTGGCAACCACCACCTTATCATCCATTTTGACCAATCCAATGAGGTCAATGGAAAGAACTTCCACCACATCTTCGTGGCTCAGCATGTCGCCCCGCGCCACCATCTCCGGAACAATGCGGTTGACGATCAGTTTCGGAGTAATGGACTTGGCATAAAGCAGACCAATAATGCGGTCTGCGTCCCTGACCGATGAAACCTCCGGCGTACAAACTACGAGCGCTTCATCCGCCGCAGCCACCGCATTTTCAAAGCCCCGCTCAATCCCTGCCGGACAGTCCATGAAAATGTAATCGAATCTTCTCCGAAGACCTTTGCTCAGCCGAATGATATCCTCCGGGGTCAGGCTGTCCTTGTTATCACTTTGTGATGCCGGTATGAGAAAAAGGTTATCGATCCGCCG
>JAFCZI010000299.1 GCA_019314425.1 Deltaproteobacteria bacterium
CGAAGCAAGTCTAACGGGGATTAAATCTATTGGATTTGATGCGAGCCCTTTTTGTGAATTTATGGCGAGAACAAAATATGAAGCATTGTCGCTATCGCAGAATCCTCTGAATCGGGCCGAGAAAAATTTTGAACAGGTGTTTGACTTTTTCACGAAATTTGCGGGTAAACCCATTCTGGGCAGTAAAAAGAAAGAAACTCCAATTAAGAACAGAGTTCAAGAGGCGCAGATTGATTTTTCTGCCGCCAATTTTAAAGAATTGAAGGATATCATCAAAACGGATGATATTAACGTCGTAAATTTTCTTCTTTTAGCCTATCTTGATAGTGTCGGTTATTCTGAACGGAGTAAACGAAAATCGCCTTTACTGCAATTCAAATCGATCCTTGAACGTTATGTATTTGTTGTGAAAAAAATTGATCGTGTGGTGAAATTCCTGGAAATACGGCCAGCGGAAACAGTGATTTCAAAAGGCGATGCGCGCACCATGTCCATGGAAGATTGCAGCGTTGATGGAATTCTTTTTTCACCGCCGTATAGTTTTGCCATAAATTATTTGTTAAATGATTCATTCCATTTGAACTTTTTCGGAGAAGACATTGGTGCTCTGCAAAAGAATATGGTTGGGCTGCGAGGAAAAAATATCAAAGAGAAATATGCGCTCTATATTGAGGATATGGAAAGAATCCTTTCCGAGTGCGCCAGAGTTCTAAAACCTGAATGTTTTTGCACAATAATCATTGGCACGAACGATAATCAATTAAGCAAAGCCTTGGGGGTGCCGAAGAGTCAGGTAACAGGTTTACATAAAACGGTTGTTAACCTTGCCTATCAATACGGTTTTTCTTTGACCCGATTATTGTCTCGTCGAATTTCCGGAATAGCTAATACTATGCGTGATGAGTTTATTGTCATCCTGCGGAAGAATTAGGTTTTGCCGTTGGTAGTGAGGGCGCGCGGGATTCCTTTTGTCAAACAAATGCGCGCTCTCTGCCGGTATATTTCCGACAGGATCGCCCCCCCCGCAACGGATATGTTGAGGGATTCCACGCCCCCGGGAGATGGAATTCCCACCCGTTGGTGGCATCGTTTGCGGATGGATGGGCTGAGGCCTTTCTGTTCGCTGCCGAGAACCAGAACCAGGGGGCGTTTCCAGTCAAAATCGTAAATGGACAATGCCGCTTCTCCCGCAGCCCCGATGATCCACAACCCCTTTTCCGACAGTTCATCGAGGGCACGGCCCAGGTTGGTGACCCGGACCACAGGGAGTTTAACATGTGCTCCGGATGCGCGCTTCAGCGCGGCGGCGGTGATTCCGGCCGACCGGTCTTTGGGCAAAATCAGACCATGAGCGCCAAAGAAGGCCGCGGTACGAATAAGCGCCCCCAGGTTTCCCGGATCGGTGATGTGGTCTGCCGCCAGGAGAAGGGCCGATGCGCCTTCTTGAAGGGAGTGGCGCAGCACCTGCTGCCATTCGGCATAGGCAAAAGCGCTTAGTACCCCCACAATGCCTTGGTGTGATATTTTATCAAACATATCGGATAAATAAGATTCTTGTTTAAAGCAAACAGGAATGTTTTTGGCGGTTGCAAGGGTGAGAATTTCTTCTGTTCGGGCAGATGTTTTTCCCTTGGTGATCCAGATTTCCTGCAAGGGGCTTTTTTGATCTTTAAGTGTTTCCCTGACCGCGTGAAATCCGGGGATAAAGCAATCCCGATCCTGCCAGGCCTTTTGTTTGGCGTTGTTTCCCTGTTGGGGGGGGTGTATCTTTTGCTTTGCGCTTTTGGCTTTTCCCTTTGCGCGTTCCCTTTTCACCTTTAACCCTCCAGCATTTCCAGCTCTTGCCGCTCCAGCTCTTTGATGCGGTCCCGAAACGTGGCGGCTTCTTCAAAAGCCAGGTTTTTCGCTGCCTTATTCATCTTGCCCTTTAATTCTTCAATGACCTCATCCATCTGGTCCGGTGAAAAATAGAGCGCCTCTTCTTCCTCGGCCATGGGAACCGTCACATAATCCGCTTCATAGGGGGAGCCCAGGAGGGTGTCGATCTCTTTGCGGATGGTTTCGGGGGTGAGACCGTGTTCGCGGTTGTACTGCAGTTGAATCACCCGGCGCCGGCTGCTCACATCCATGGCCCGTCTCATGGACTCGGTGATGCGGTCGGCATAGAGAATCACATAGCCGTTCACGTTTCTGGATGCTCTGCCGCAGGTCTGGATGAGGGATCTTTCGGACCTTAGAAAGCCTTCCTTGTCCGCATCCAGTATGGCCACCAGGGATACCTCCGGAATATCCAGCCCTTCCCGAAGCAGGTTGATCCCCACCAGCACGTCAAAAATTCCCATGCGAAGATCCCGTATGATTTCAATCCGTTCCAGGGTCTTTATGTCCGAGTGCATATAACGGACGCGAATGTCCAGTTCCGCATAATATTCGCTGAGGTCCTCAGCCATTCGTTTGGTGAGGGTGGTTACCAGGACCCGTTCATTGCGGGCCACCCGGTCCCGGATCCACCCCAGCAGGTCGTCCACCTGGTTCTCAGCCGGTCTGACTTCAATTTCGGGGTCCACCAGGCCCGTGGGTCGAATGATCTGCTCCACGGTGGATTCGGTGTGATCCAGCTCGTAGGGGCCGGGGGTGGCCGACACATAAACCACCTGGCTCAAGCGGGATTCGAATTCTTCGAACTGAAGGGGCCGGTTGTCCATGGCCGACGGAAGCCTGAAGCCATAGCTCACCAGGGTTTCCTTGCGGGCCCGGTCACCCCGGTACATGCCGTGCAGCTGGGGGATGGTAACGTGGCTTTCATCAATGATCATGAGAAAATCCCCGGGGAAATAGTCCAGAAGGGTGGGGGGCGGCTCACCGGCTGTCCGACCCGTCAGGTGACGGGAATAATTTTCAATGCCGTGGCAATATCCCAGCTCCACCATCATTTCCAGATCAAACCGGGTGCGTTCCTCCAGCCGCTGGGCTTCCAGGAGTTTATGCTCACTTCGCAGGTGAGCCAGATGCTGGGTTAATTCCCGTTTGATCTGCTCCACAGCGCGATCGCGAATGTCCGTGGTGGTGACATAATGGGTGGCCGGATAAACGGCAATGCGGCTGAGATCCCGGATGGATTTTCCGGTCAACGGATCGATTTCCTGGATGGCTTCCACCTCGTCGCCGAAGAAATGGACCCGCACGGCCCGGTCCTCTTCATGGACGGGATAAATATCTAGCACGTCCCCCCGCACGCGAAAGCGGCCCCGATAGAAG
>JAFCZI010000300.1 GCA_019314425.1 Deltaproteobacteria bacterium
CAGGCTGACATTTACAGCTCTGCTCGCCTGTGCTGTTAATTCAGCGTGTGCCAGCTCAATACTGCTAATCAGTTTATTGAAATTCATCTCAGCTTGAGTATCAAGGCTGTTTCTCATCTTGCCATCTCCTGCGTCACCTTGATTTTACCGGTTACCACTTCGCTGACCAAGGCGGTTCTGATTCTGCCCCTACCTACCCGATCTCGTTTTACACACATTCCCGTAGGGGCGGACCTATGTGTTCGCCCTGTCCATGGAATTTCAGTCCCCACCAACCCCCTCAAGCCGCAACCTCAGGTAGGCTTCCGAGGCTTCCGGGTGTTCCGGGGAGAATTCAAGTACCCGCTGGTAGGCCTTTATCGCTTTGGGAACCTGATTTTTCTTTTCACTGAGTCTTGCCAACTGCAACCAGAGTTCCACGTCATCAGGCTTTTGCTCCAAAATCTTTTCCATCTCGCTGATCGCCAGGGTTTCCTTTCCGGTCTTAAGGTAGGCAAAAATCAGATATTCTTTGATCCGGACCGGGTCAGGATTCTCTTTCGCTCCTTTTTCCAGAATGGGGATCAGTTGATCATATTCCCCCCGGTTTTTCAAATATTCGAAAATAAAATCATAAGCGTCCATCGCGCCGGGTTTAAGTTCCAGCAGGATACGCGCTCGCGTGTAGGCGGCAGGGGCGTTATTCTCTTTTCTGTAGATATCAAAAAGGATTTCCTGGACCGTGGTATCTTCAGGATGATTCTTGACATAACCCTCAAAGTAAGGCAAAGCGCTTTTCAAGTTTCCATCTTCGTATTCCAGAACACCCAGATTGTAACCCACGGCTTCATTATCAGAATCCAGTAAAAGGATTTTCTCATAGACTTTCTTGAGCGCACCGTTATCCCCCTGTTGCTCCAGGATATTGGCCATGAGCGCCAGACCCTGCTTTGAATCGGGTTTTTTCTCCAGGAGCTGGGACAGGGATTTTCGGGCTTCCTCAAGGTTTCCCCTGTCTGCCAATCTCCGGGACAGCTTCAGTCGCCCCTCAAAATCATCGAAATTTAAGGTGACCGCGTTATCCAGATAAAAATCGGCCTTTTTTTGCCGACCCAATCTTTCATAAAGCGCAGATAAATTATAGTGAAGAGTGGGATCTTTCTGATCGAGCTTGGCTGCTGAGAGATAGGCTGACACAGCCTTTTCCGGCTGCCCGGCTTTCACATAGAGGAACCCTAGATTTTTGTACAGCGGGAGGCGCTCAACGGGAGACGCATGTTCAATCATTATTTCATACTGTTTTGCAGCGTTATCCCATTCTTCCCGGCGCTCCAGTATTTCAGAAAGCCGCGCACGCGCCACAAGATCATCCGGTTGTTTTTTGAGCAGCCAGCTCAGGACCCGGATGATACCGTTTGGGTCTTTCAAAGCGCTATAGCAGGTCAGAAGATTGTTTAGCGTTTCAACATCCGCTTTTTTCGCCACCTTTTTTTGAAGCATGAGAACCGCTTTTTCCCATTTTTTCTGCGCCATGTACTCATCCAGAAGACGCTCACGGATTCGGTCGTCATCGGGCAGAAGGCCGTTGCCCCTTTCAAGAATCGCAAGCCTCATTTGATCATCAATCATCCGGTTGGCTTTTTCCAGCCAGTCCTCCGCATAGGGCTGAATAATCCATGAGATGGTTCCGATTTCTTGATTCAGATATTTGACTTCTATCCGAAATTTGTAGCGCTGAAAAGCATCTTTTTGGGGCAGCAATTCGGTGAGAGTCAGCGTGTCGTGTTGCAGGGCATTGACGTCAAGCCCTTTGCAGACCAGGCGGATATTCATGTTAAAGGGGATGGAGGTTGAAATATCGGTAATGTTCAGTTTGTCTCCGGGGTGCAGGGAAAGGATTTCCCCTGACAGAAGCTTACGCAGTCCTCCATTGACAGCGATCAAAAGGTAATTCAGGCGAGGGGTGTAGGGGTTTTTCTGCTGCCACAGCCACCAGCCTGCGGCTGAGACGCTCAGCGCCAAAAGTGTGAACAGCCAGAAGAGCCGCCTGCGGCGGGCCCTGTTTTTTCTGCTATTTGCCGGCAATGGACAACCTCAAAGCACCGATCTACTGGGGCCCTTCGGAAGCGACCCGAAATCACAATTTTGGCATGACCTGAGGCTGTTAATGGTTCATGGGCCGCTACCTACATTTTTTTCTGCGCCTTTTTACCGAACTTTCCTTCCCAGATCAGGAGGATGGGACTGGCCACAAAAACAGAGGAGTAGGTCCCCACCAACACCCCCACCAACAACGCAAAGGCAAAGTCATGGATGACGCCCCCGCCCAGGACAAAGAGGGCCGTGACGACGATCAGCGTGGTACCTGATGTCAGAATGGTTCGGCTGAGGGTTTCATTGATGCTCTGGTTCATGGTTTCTTCAAAGGGCTTTCGCCTGAAGCGTCTCAGATTCTCCCGGATTCGATCGAACACAATAATCGTATCATTGAGCGAATATCCCACGATGGTCAGAAATGCCGCGATAATGGAAAGAGAGACCTCCCTTTCGGTCAGGGCAAAAAAACCTAAGGTAATGACCACATCGTGTATAATGGCAATGATGGCGCCCAAAGCGTATTTGAGATTCAGAAATAAACAGAGCGTGAGTGTTACAATGAGGGCAACCAAAATAAGCCAGGTGACGCTGATACCGACCTCGGAGGTTACATAAACCGCAAAAGCCAGGCATATGGCCATGATGATGCTCATGACCCATTTCATCTCAAATCGCCCCGAAATATAGATGGCAATGAAAAGAATTGAATAAAAAATAGCGAAGAGCGCCTTCTGACGCAGATCTTTGCCTACTTTGGGGCCAACCATTTCAACCCGCCGGATTTCAACGCCGTTTCCAAATGTGGTTCTCAATGCCTGTTCAACCCGGTCGCCCAGGCTGGAGAGCTCAACTTCCGTCTTTCGAATTCGGATGAGATACTCAAAGTCTCCAGCTTCACCGAACTCCTGAACAATGCTGTCCGAAAGATCAACAGCGCTCAGGGATTTTTTGATTTCCAGAGGGGAAATTTTTTGCGCCATTTTAACTTGTACGAGCACACCTCCGGAAAAATCAACACCATAGTTCGGCCCCCCCCGCCACACCAGCAAAACAATGGTGGCAATGATCATTAGGCTGGAAAAAGCGAAGGCGATATTTCGCTTTCCAATGAAATTGATGTTAATTCCGGGTTTTATAAATTGCATTGAATTACTCCAAATG
>JAFCZI010000301.1 GCA_019314425.1 Deltaproteobacteria bacterium
TTAAAAGCCCTGGACGGCATCTCCTTTGCGGTAAAAAAAGGGGAGGTTTACTCGATTATCGGCCCCAACGGGGCAGGAAAAACCACCCTCTTCAATTGCATCAACGGTATCTACACGCCCAATGCGGGAAAGATTCTTTTCAAGGAGGAGAACATCCTTGGCAAAAAACCGGATAAGATTGCCAGGGCAGGCATTGCCCGGACCTTTCAAAACATAGAGCTCTTCGACAACCTGAGCACCATGGAAAATATCATGCTGGGGCGTCATATTTACATGAAAACCGGTCTTTTCCACGGCGGCTTTTTGTGGGGGAGAAACTCCTTTGCTGGCAAAGAGGAGGTTGAGCACCGCAAAAAAGTGGAAGAGATCATCGACTTTCTGGACCTCCAGTCCTCCCGGAACAAGCTTGTGGGCGCCTTGCCCTACGGCACCCAGAAACAGATTGAACTGGGCCGGGCACTGGCCCTGGAACCTGCGCTGCTGCTGCTGGACGAACCCTGCGCCGGGATGAATTCAGAAGAAAAACAGGACATGATATTCTGGGTCAAGGACATACAAGATGAGCTGGGAATCACCATCCTGCTCATCGAACACGACATGAACATGGTCATGGATATTTCCGACCGTATCCTGGCAATAAATTTCGGGCATCCCATCACCGAAGGGAAACCCGAAGACGTTCGGAAACATCCTGAAGTTTTAAAAGCCTACTTGGGAGAAGATGAAGGTGAGTGCTTTACTTGAGATAAAAAACATCGAGACCTACTACGATCTGATTTACGCCATCCGGGGGGCTTCCCTTACCGTGGAAGAGGGCAGTATCACCGCCATCCTGGGTAACAATGGCGCCGGAAAATCCACTATTTTAAAAACCATCATGGGCCTTATCAAAGACCAGCCGGACAAGGGAAGCATCGAGTTCATGGGCAGGCGTATCCATGGGGTGGACACCGACAAGATCGTGCGCATGGGCATTACCCTGGTGCCGGAGGGACGTGAGGTGTTTGAGGAACTCACCATTCGGGAAAATCTTCTCATGGGGGCCTACATCCGAAATGACAAACAGGGCATTGACGATGATTTTAACCGGGTTTTTGACTATTTCCCCATACTAAAAGACAGAACGAACCAATGGGCGGGTACCCTGTCCGGCGGCGAACAGCAGATGCTGGCCATTGGCCGGGCCTTGATGAGCAGGCCCAAACTTTTGTTATTGGATGAGCCTTCCCTGGGCCTTTCTCCACTCCTGGTCAAGGAGATCTTCAAAATTATCAGGACCATCAATGATGAGGGGGTCACCATTTTGCTTGTGGAGCAGAATGCCAGGATGGCCCTGGGGGTTTCCCAGACCGGTTTGATTCTGGAAAACGGCCGCTTTGTCATGAAAGGCAACGCCTGCGATCTGATGGAGGACAAGGATGTCCAGGAATTCTATATGGGGGTAAAATCGGAAACTGCTGGCAAGGGGTACCAGCGCTGGAAACGAAAAAAAGCATGGCGATAGTCTTTAATCTTCTGAAAAAAAATATTAACTAACAGGGTAACAAATGTTTAAAAATAAAGACCAAACCGTACCGGCTAAGTTCAAAACGGCCGTCTCCCGCTGGGGTGACCGGGTGGCCATGCGTAAAAAAGAGTACGGTCTCTGGAAGGACATCACCTGGAACCAGTATGACCGGAATGTTTCCCGTGTGGCCTGCGCCTTAATGTCTTTGGGGCTTCAAAAAGGCGACTGCGCATCCATCATCGGCGACAATTGCCCGGAATGGGTCTATGCAGACCTGGGGATTCAATGCTGCGGCGCTGCAACGGCCGGGGTATATTCCACCAATGCCTGGCAGCAGGTTGAGTATGTGATTACCAACTCGGATTCCAAATTTTTTTTCGTGGAGAATGAAGAACAACTGGACAAGTGGTTCCATTTTCGTGACAGGGTCCCGGGACTTGAAAAAATCATTGTCTGGGACACCGAGGGGCTGCGTAGGTTCGAGGACCCCATGGTAATGACCTTTGATCAGTTGCTGGAACTGGGGGCAAAAAAGGAACAGGAAACCCCGGGGCTGCTGGATGAAGCTATTCAAAAAATCGACCCGGAAGACCTTTCCGTCCTCATCTACACCTCGGGAACCACGGGACCGCCCAAGGGGGCCATGCTGTCCCACAAAAATTGTGTCTGGATGGGAAGGGCCATCACCTCCAACAATCCCATGTATGACACCGACGAGATCATGTCCTTTCTCCCCCTCTGCCATATTTTCGAGCAGCTGTTTACCATATTGGCCCATTTTGATGTGGGACATGTGGTGAATTTTATCGAGAGCATGGACACCATCACAGACAACATGGTGGAGATCTCTCCCACCGTAGGGCATGCCGTGCCGCGCATCTGGGAAAAATACTATTCTTTCATCCTCATCCGCATGGCCGACGCAACCTGGTTCAAACGGATTGTTTTCAACCATGCCATTAAAATTGGCCGAAGGCGGGCCGACCTGATGCTGAACTTCAAACCCGTGTCGTCCCTCCTTCAACTGCAGTATAAACTGGCCCACTTTGCCGTATTCCGCAAACTCAAGGAGCGACTGGGCTTCGACCGCATACGGGTGGCCTATTCCGGGGCGGCCCCCATTGCTCCTGAAATTCTGCGCTTTTTCCATTCCATCGGCGTGAATCTGGTGGAGGGATACGGCCAGACAGAAGGAACCGGGGTTACCACCACTGCCAAAATAGGCCAGGTAAAACTTGGAACCGTGGGCGTTCCCCTGGAGGGGGTGGAGATCAAAATTGCCGAGGACGGTGAAATTCTGGTCAGGTCCCCGGGGGTGTTCAAGGGCTATTTTAAAAACCCCGAGGCAACAGCAGAAACCCTTGTGGACGGCTGGCTGCTTTCAGGGGATGTGGGGTCCATTGATGAAGACGGCTACCTGAGCATCAGCGACCGCAAAAAAGATATTATCGTGACCGCCGGCGGAAAGAACATCACGCCCCAATACATCGAGAATAAACTGAAATCGAGCCTCTACATAAACGATGCCGTGGTAATTGGAGACAAACGTAAATTTTTAAGCTCCCTTATCATCATTGATGAAGACAACGTGGTTAAATTTGCCCAGGACAACAAAATCCAATTTTCCACTTACAAAGATCTGACTGCCCACGAGCAGATCAAAGCGCTCATTGACCTTGAGATAAAGCGTTTCAACGAAACGCTTTCACGTGTGGAGCAGATC
>JAFCZI010000302.1 GCA_019314425.1 Deltaproteobacteria bacterium
TTTCTGATTACTCTTTCTTCTTCAGGGATAGGATCTGGTACAGATTCACCGGGAATCTTCGTTACCGCACTAAATTTAGAAGGACAAACTTCGATGCAGGTTCCACATTTGATGCATATCTCCTGGTCGATTACATGGATTTGGTTCTTTCCACCAATAATCGCCTTAGCAGGACATCTTCTAGAGCAAATCATACAGGCCTGGCACTTATCCGGATCAATATAGTACGAAACAACGTCACTAAACAATCTGTCTATCTCGTCACTGGTAAAAAGTTCGTCATATTCTTCTTCGTTATCAAGACGTGACGCTAGCTTCTCCCTTTCCATTATCTTAATGTAGGGAATCAACTTCATAACTTCTTCAATTTTGGACTTTAATTCTTCTTTGCTTATCCCTTCGCCTTTACCGAGTGGCCCTAACTTATGCACACCCTTGCTAAAAGCATCAGTTGTTTCGGCAAAAAGCATTCCATCCCCGGAAGTCATAAACTTGACCCTTAATCTTTCCGGGTTCAGGCCGATATGTTCCATTATCTTTTTACATAGAAACACCATGTTTAGTGCGCGGTAATTCCCATGAGTGACATAATTACATTCGCCAAGCCGGCAACCACCAATAAACACCCCATCCATTCCATTCAAGAAGGCTCTGAATACAAATTCCAGATCGACTCTACCGGAACACATAACGCGAATAAGTCTCATTTCAGTTGCATATTGTAGTCTGGAAACTCCAGCTAAGTCAGCAGCGCCGTATGCTCACCAATGGCATACAAAGCCTAAAATTTTTGGTTTAAATTCAAGACCTGTGCCCATTCGTTCTCAACTCCTCACCCGGACAAACCGGAAATAACAAATTACGATATCCGAATCTTGATGGCGCCGTAACCAGCTACTGCGTTGCAGTGATTTTTCAGAAACTCAACATATTACATGTATGTCTACAATCCTGAAAACCACTACGCCTTGTATATGGAACTTTTTACAACGTCATCTGTAGATAGATTCATGACTTTTTACGAGGCCATCAATCTTAGCCATCGTGATTTATGCCTCACGCCGCCGCATCAATTTGGCTCAGAAGCGCCTCAGTGGTAAAGTGCTTTAGAAAAACAGCCCCCGTTGGACACATAGCGTTACAGAGACCATCTCCTTTACAGAGGACAGAATTAACGACAGCCTTTTGGCCCAGTTTTGTCTTCCGAAATTCTATGGCGCCGTAGGCGCAGACTTCGACACATGCTCCACACCCCATACATTTTTCTTCATCCACCTCGCAAACAGAACCAGACGCAATGACGGTATCGTGTGAGAGAAGCGTTAAAACCCGACCGGCAGCGCCATAAGCTTGGGTAATCGTTTCCTGTATATGCTTAGGATAGTGAGCTGTTCCACAAAGATAAACGCCATCGGCAGCAAACTCAACAGGTTTCAATTTGACATGGGATTCTTTAAAAAAACCATCTGAGCTCAAAGGTACCTTAAATAATCCAGATGCTATGTCATCGGTTGATGCGGCGGGAATAATCGCAGCAGCCAAAGAAAGAATGTCGGCATCTATAGCAATCTTCTGACCCAAAACGGGATCGGTTGCCATAACCCTTATCACAGGTCTGCCTTCTGCGGTAGCAGCTTCCACCTGGGGTTTGTCGTCCGTCTCATAGCGGATGAACTTGACATCTTTCTCTGACGCTTCCCGGTAATAATCCTCACTGAACCCATAGGTTCTCATATCCCTGAAGAAGATGTATATATCCATTTCGGGGTTCACTTTTTTGAGATTCAGAGCGTTTTTGACGGCATGGGTACAACAGACCCGGCTGCAGTAATTTCGGTCCTCATTTCTGCATCCGACGCATTGAATCATTACCAGACTCTGCGCGTTGACAATCTTTTCTTCTCCCCTGGCGATCTGCTCTCCCAACTCAAGGTGGGTGAACACTTTCTCATCTCCCCCATAAAGGTATTCGGTCGGGGTATACACATCCGCCCCGATGGCAATAACGGATGCGCCATGTTCGATCTCTCTGACCCCACCTTCAGTCTCCACCGTGGTGACAAAATTCCCCACATACCCGGAGACATCCGTGATGGTGGCCCCGTGGAACACATGTATCATGGGGTTAGCATAAACCGCACGGATCAAATCATTCAAATGCGCCTGAACATCCATTCCTTCGAGGGTGACATGGATTCTCCGCGCCATTCCACCAAGCTCTTTATCTTTTTCAATCAGATAAACATCATGATTCTGGTTTGCAATGGAAAGCGCACAAGTCATACCGGCGATACCGCCCCCAACCACCAGGGCCGCCCGGTTGACGGGTAGATCAAATTCCTGTAACGGCGCCAGATAGCGTGCCCGTGCCACACTCATGCGGATGATATCCTGCGCCTTCCGGGTGGCGTCTTCCTTCTGTTTGGAATGGACCCAGGAACAATGTTCCCTGATATTGGCCATTTCACAGTAATATTGATTCAGTCCCGCTTCCCGGAGGGTGTCCCGAAATAACGGTTCCAGGGTCCTGGGGGAGCAGGCCGCAATCACCACGCGATTGAATCCCTCTTCCACTGCCAGGTCCGTTATTTCCTTGGCGGAATTCGTCGCACATGAAAAAAGTTGTTCCTTGGCGTAGACCACATTGGGCAGGGTTTTGACATATTCCACCGTGGACGGGACATCCACGACACTTGATATATTTGCCCCACAATGACACACAAAGACGCCGATACTTGGTTCTTCCCGAGAGACATCCCTTTCCGGCGGATATATCCTTTCTTCAGCCAGTTTATCCCGTCTGTAGTCGAGGAATTCACCCACCTGGGCACTGGCCCCGCTGGCGGTAAAGACCGACTCGGGGATATCGGTAGGCCCCTGAAAAGCGCCGCTCACAAAAACCCCGGGACGAGTGGTTTCTATGGGGTTGGAATCGGTTACCTCGCAGAATCCGTGTGAATCGAGTTCAATACCGAACTTTTCCGCCAGTTCCCGATTCTTGACAGGCGGGTTCAATCCAACGGACAATACCACCATGTCGAAGGCTTCTTCTTTTACACCTTCGCCGGTGGTCTCAGGGTGGATAGAGAGGATGAACTGGCAGGCCTTGACAATGCCCTCCACGGAGAACGGGCCTTTGAAATTGAATAATCATTCGGATAACCCCTATCGTAAACTGCAGCAACACCTGGACAAGCAGCCCGTGGGATTTCCT
>JAFCZI010000058.1 GCA_019314425.1 Deltaproteobacteria bacterium
CTACGATCCTGAAAAACCACTACGCCTTGCATATGGAACCTTTTACAACGCCATCTATAGATGAATTTGTGACTTTTTACGAGTGCATCAAGGATGGAGGTTGTAAATTCCCATGGCTTCAGATCGAAAGATTCCGGCCTTCGTGATCGCGGGCACCCACAGCGGCAGTGGAAAAACCACGGTTTCTCTGGGGATCATGGCGGCGCTCGTCAAAAGAGGTTTTGTTGTGCAGCCCTTTAAGGTTGGACCGGATTTTATTGATCCGGGTCATCACCGCCGGATTACGGGACGGGATTCCCATAATCTGGATGGGTGGATCATGAGTCGCGAGCGCAATCAGGATATCTTTGATCGTTATTGCCTGGATGCGGATGTGGCCGTGGTCGAGGGCGTCATGGGGTTGTTCGACGGATTCTCGAGCACCGGCGAGTCCGGTTCCACCGCTCAGATGGCAAAGTGGCTGGGCCTTCCCGTCATACTGGTGATTGATGCCCGATCCATGGCACGGTCTGCGGCCGCCGTTGCCCTCGGGTTCTGCAAATTTGATGCGGCGCTTCCCATGGGAGGAATCCTCTTCAACCGGGTGGGAAGTGAGGTCCATGCGAAAATACTGGTTGATGCCATCAATGGCATTTCAGGCCCGTCCGTATGGGGGTGTCTGTCGCGCGATGAAGCGATCGGGATTCCCTCCCGGCATTTGGGACTGGTGACGGAGGAAGATTTCAGCCCGGATGGAGACTATGGGGAACATCTGGTTCGCTGGATTGAAAACAATATGGATCTGGACCGGCTTCTGAAATCCGTACCCGATGTCCTTCTAGAGGTGGATAATGCCCCGGACGAAGATGTGGCGAGGGGGTCCGACATCCGTATCGGTATCGCGAAAGACGAAGCCTTTTGCTTTTACTATTCCGAAAACTTGCGACTTTTGCGCGAGGCCGGCGCGGAGCTGGTCCCCTTTTCCCCTTTGCACGCAAGGCATCTGCCTGAGGGGATCAAAGGTCTGATTCTGGGAGGCGGTTACCCGGAACTTCACTGTGAGGTGCTTTCGGAGAACCGGGATCTATTGGCGGAAATAAGGGAATTCGGATTGAGCGGAAGACCCCTATATGCGGAGTGCGGCGGGTTTATGGTTCTGATGGAGGAGATCCGGGATCTTAAGGGGCGGACCTTTCCCATGGCGGGGATTTTCCCCATGAGCGCCAGGATGGGACCCCGGTTAAAAGCCCTCGGATATCGCAGTATTATTACCCAAAAGGAGAGTATTCTGGGGCCCGCAAACACAAGGGTAAGGGGGCATGAATTTCATTATTCCATGATCGAGGAGACAGAGATCGATGTTGAATGCCTTTACGAAATGAGAGACCGAAAAGCCGATTCAACCGGAACGGAAGGCTTTGTTCGGAACAGAGTCCTGGGGTCGTATGTGCATCTGCACTGGGGATCAAATTCGAAGGTGGCAAAAGACTTTGTGGCGTATTGCCGCAGATATGGGTAGTGCCCAAAGCGCAGGGCGCCGTGGGGTTTTGGCAAACAGGTGAAGAAATTATGAAAAACATTATTACACGCGTCGAACCGGGAAAGATAGAATCGCGATCTTTTGCCATTATCGAATCCGAGGTTCCCGAGCCGCGGATCGTTACGGGAAACGAGTGGCGGGTTGTCAGGCGGATGATTCATACCACGACCGACTTCGAGCTTCTCTCCCTGGCGAGGTTCCATCCCGATGCCGTCAGAAAAGGTATGGAGGCGTTGATGAGGGGCTGTCTGATCGTGACCGACACCGAAATGGCCCGTATGGGGATTACGCGTGGGCGAATGGACCGACTGGGGTGCAGCGTGGAATGCTATATGGGCGATCCCGAGGTAAAGGAAAAGGCGCAAAAAGAAAGCACTACGAGGGCGTCCGCAGCTGTGGACCACGCACTTCCCCGGTTGAACCGGGCCATATACGTGGTGGGGAATGCCCCCACGGCCCTGTTGCGGCTTTTGGAGTGGATTGAAAAGGGGCAGTGCAACCCGGCGCTTATCGTGGGGACGCCGGTGGGTTTTGTGAATGCGAGCGAGTCCAAGGTGATGCTCATGGAACAGACCCAAGTGCCTTACATTACCATTGAAGGGCGCAAGGGAGGCTCCGCTTTGGCCGCATGCGTGGTCAACCAACTGGCCGAGATTGTCCTGGGAAGCGGCAAGGGGTAAGGGCTTAAGCAGGGGGACGGTCGCATATTATGGCCAGAAAACCACTTCGTTATGGTTTTACAACCGGATCAGCGGCGGCTGCGGGGGCTAAGGCGGGGATTCTTTGCCTGGCGGGTCGAGGTCCCGTGAGAAAAATCGATATCCCGCTTCCCATGGGTGGGAGGTTGACCATTCCTATCGCTGAAGCAGTTGTCGACGGAACGGGTTGCGTTGTTACGGTGGTAAAGGATGGCGGGGACGACCCCGATGTTACCCACCGGATTCGGATCAAAAGCATTGTGGGTCTCTTACCTGAAGGTGATCCGTCTCAAATTACTATTTTGGGCGGGGAGGGGGTGGGAATGGTAACGCGGCGCGGTCTTTCCCTGCCCGTGGGAGAGAGCGCTATAAACCCCGTTCCCCGGCAGCAGATAAGAGATGCTGTTTCAGAGGGTTTGAAGGAGACCGGCCTCAGCGGTCCCGTTTCCGTAACCATTGAGGCGGTGAACGGGGAAAGAATCGCTCAAAAGACCCTGAATCCCCGTCTTGGAATCGTTGGCGGAATTTCCATTCTGGGGACGCGGGGGACGGTCAAACCCTTTTCCAACAAGGCATATACGGACACGATCACCGTGTCCATGGATGTTGCAAAGGTCGCCGGTGTCTCTACCATTGCGCTGACAACGGGCGGTAGGAGCGAACGGTTTTTGAAAGAAAAAATACCGACGCTTCCGGATGTCGCGTTTGTACAGGTGGCGGATTTTTTTTCATTTTCCGTAAAACAGGCTGCTGCAAAGGGGTTCGCGGATATTCTCTATGCCTGTTTTTTCGGTAAACTCGTCAAGATGGCCCAGGGTCATCCTTATACCCATGCCAGAAAATGCGAAATAGATTTTGATTTGTTCGCTCATGGGTGTTGGTCGCTGGGGATGAAACCGGAACGGACCGAAAATGTGGCCAGGGCCAATACCGCCCGTGAGGCTTTGGGGATTATTCTTGACGATCCGCATGGGGAAAGGATTATGGATGACCTCGTAAATAGAGCCCTGGTTTCGGCCCGCGGGTTTACGGGGCCTTTGCCGGATATCACGTATTATCTTTTTGATTTTGGGGGTGGTTTACTGGCGTCCAAGTCCCTTAAAGGGTCCGGTGCCTTAAACCATTCTGCCTTTTAACCGGAGCGGAATATGCAAACGATTCATGTGGTGGGACTGGGAGTCGATCATCGGGAATTTACACCCATGATCTTGAAACGTGTTGATGCCGCCGAGGTTCTGGTTGGGGGAGATCGCCTCTTGGCCCTTTTTCGGGATCATCCCGGCGTCAAGATCCCTATCCGAAGCCCCCTCGAGGATGTGATCAAGAGAATTGCCGACGAATTGAAATTTCACCGGGAGGTGGTGGTGCTGGCTGAGGGTGATCCGGGGTTCTTCGGGATCGGAAAGCGATTGATCGATGCTTTTGGCAAAGAATCCGTCATCCTTTATCCCAATGTGACGATGCTTCAAGCCGCCGCATCCGGGATTAAGATCCCCTGGCACAATATAAAGATTGTTTCTCTCCACGGTCGCGGGGAGATGCAGCCGCTCTTTCGGGCGCTTGTGAGAAATGACCGGATCGGGGTGTTTACAGACCCGAATTTTCATCCGGCCAAAGTGGCGGAGGAATTGCTTCAAAGGGGCGTAGATGCTTTCAAGATGCATGTGTTTGAGGCACTGGGCACGGCATCCGAAAAGGTGGGGTGCTTTACGCTGACGGAAGCGGCTGCGAGACTGTTTTTTCCTCTCAATTTCATTATTCTGGAGCGCACCAAACACGCGGAGATTCCACTCACCCTCGGTTTGGATGATGATCTTTATCAGCATCAAAAGGGTTTGATCACAAAAAGAGAGATACGGGCTGTCTCGCTTTCGGCCCTTGAGATCGAGCCGAACCACACCGTGTGGGACCTGGGCGCGGGCTGTGGATCCGTTGCCATCGAGTCGTCCTTTCTGGCACATGAAGGGGCTGTTTTGGCGGTTGAGAAAGACCCCGAACGGATTCGACTGATCCGGGCGAATGTCAGCCGCTGCGGCGCTTTTGGCGTGGACGTTATGCAGGGTGAGATGCCGGGATGCCTGCAATCGCTTCCCGATCCCGACAGGGTCTTCATCGGTGGGGGAATTGGAAATGATACCCGGGTGTTGGCGGAAGCTGCGAGGCGGCTCAAGCCTGGCGGCAAGATTGTGCTGAACCTGGTGCTTATGGGTTCCCTGGCACGGGCAATGGACTATTTAAGGGAACAAAAATGGACTTTTTTAATCACCCAGATTCAGGTTTCCAGATCAAAAAGCACTGCGGGCGATCAACGATTGGCGGCACTGAATCCGGTCTATATTTTGAGCGCCGCCCCCGGTCTGGAAACCGGGCGGCGTCCGGGACATAAGGAATAAAAGATGAAGCGGAAAAGAAGTCAGGTTTATTTTATAGGGGCGGGTCCGGGCGACCCTGAGCTGATTACCGTCAAGGGGTATCGATGCATAAAAGAGGCGGATCTCGTTCTCTACGCAGGCTCTCTCGTGCCCGGGGAGGTGGTGGCGCATGCCAAAAAAGATGGAGAGGTTGTTGATTCCTCATCCATGACCCTTGAAGAGACCCATTCAAAGATCCTTGAAACAGCCAGGGCAGGTGGTACCGTGGCCCGGGTGCATACGGGAGACCCTTCCCTTTACGGCGCCATTAAGGAGCAGATGCTCTTTCTTGACCGGGATGATATCTCCTATGAAATTATTCCGGGTGTCACCGTAGCATTCGCCGCAGCTGCGGCGGCCAAGGTGTCATTTACATTGCCTGAAAAGGCCCAGACCCTTATTTTGACCCGGTTGGCAGGGCGTACGTCGGTTCCGGATCGAGAACAATTGCGGGACCTGGCCCGGCACAATACCTCTTTGGCTATTTACCTGTCGGCAGGGGATCCCGAAGGTGTGGTTGAGGCGCTCGTTGCGGGGGGGTATGCCGAAGATACGCCTGTTGTGGTGGCGCATAGAGTCGGATGGCCCGATGAACGGATTATGGCCACGTGCATATCGGCATTGAGTGAGACGGTACACCAGGCGGGCATCAAAAAACAGGCCATTTTTTTGATTCTTCCGGGACAGGATGACGACCCCGTATGGTCTCGACTTTACAGCCCGGAATTTTCGCACGGTTTCAGAAAATGAAAAAGACCGCCATTTATGCCCTTACGCCTCAAGGCGCTGTTTTAGGCAGGCAAATGGCCGAGCCCCTGGACGCTGATCTGTTTCTGCCCGCTTCCATCGCAGACGCCTACGACGGGTCTATTGCCTTTGATCGTTTATTAGCGGTGGTGGCAAAGGGTTTTTTTCTATACCCCCGGCAAATCTTTGTTACGGCAGCAGGCATTGCGGTCAGGGCTATTGCCCCTCACCTGAAGCGCAAGGATCGGGACCCGGCGGTGATCGTTCTTGACCAGAAAGGGGAATATGTTGTCAGCCTTCTCTCGGGACATCTGGGTGGCGCCAACGAACTGGCTCGGCAGGTCGCGCGACTGACCGGGGGACAGGCTGTGATTACAACGGCCACGGATACGGCTGGCGTTCCCGCCATTGATCTCCTTGCAAAGGAGAGAAATTTAAGCATTGCCAACCTGAAGGCTGTGAAATTCATAAACATGGCCCTGCTTGAGGGGAAACCGATCCAGGTATTTGATCCTGAAGATCGGCTGGGATTGAAGCATCCGGAACGGGCAATGTTTGCTATGGCGTGGATAGGTGATCAAGACCAATGGATCACCGGGCATCCGGGTGTATGGGTAACCTGGAAGAGCCACAAAGCAGATACTGAAATAAACCGCCTGATTCTTCATCCCAAGTGTCTGGTTGCCGGTGTGGGTTGTAATCGGGGAACAACAGCCCGGGAAATCCTGCATTTGATTAAAAACACTTTCCAAGATCAAGGCCTTTCTCTTGGAAGTTTGCAGTGCCTGACGACCATCGAAGCCAAAAGAGACGAGCAGGGTCTTCTGGACGCTGCGGAAGAATTGGATGTGGTACTGATGTTTTTTGGGAAATCCGATCTGGAATCCGTCAAAACACCGCACCCCTCCAGTGTGGTTAAAAAATATATGGGAGTATCAAGCGTATGCGAGGCAACGGCCCTTCTGAAATCCGGAAAAGGCAAACTCCTGGTCCCCAAGACCAAAAGTCAAAATGCAACCCTGGCAGTGGCGCTGGAAAACTGAGTGTCGTCAGCCTGGGTCCCGGGAAATCCGATTATATGGCGCCGTCGGCAAAAGCCGCTCTTTTGAAGGCGGAAGTTATCGTGGCGTATAAAACATACATGGATCTGATTGAGCCTGAGATTCTTGAGGGTAAAGAGACCCTGTCCTCCGGAATGATGGGGGAAATTAGCCGTTGTCGGATGGCCATCGAGAAAGCCCTTGGCGGAAAAGACACGGCCATTGTCAGCAGCGGCGACAGCGGTATTTATGGTATGGCCGGGCTGGTCATTGAGCTTCTGGCGGACCAGGACCTTCTCGGCCGTCTGTCGGTCGAAGTGATACCGGGCATTCCTGCTCTTTCAGCCGCTGCGGCGCTTTTGGGCGCTCCCCTGATGCATGATTTTGCCGTGATTAGTTTGAGCGATCTCATGACACCCTGGGACGAAATTGAGGCCAGGGTGAAGGCTGCGGCAAGGACCGATTTTGTGTTGGTCATCTACAATCCGAGGTCCAAGAAGAGGGACTGGCAACTGAGCAGCGTGAAAGAGGTTGTTCTGAACTACCGAAGCGGCGATACCCCTGTAGGGATTGTGAGAAATGCCGCCAGAAAGGGAATGTCTACTCTTATTACCACTCTTTCCGAGATGGATGAATCTGTTGTGGATATGCTTTCTATCCTCCTGGTGGGAAATTCAAAAACCCGCGTCATAGGCGATAAGATGGTGACTCCCCGTGGATATTTTGAAAAGTATGGAAAAAAATGACGCTTGAGCCAGTTTCAAAACGTCCCCTTTTGCCCGATCTCTGCGTCAAACTCAAGTTTTAATCCTCGAAATATCCAATATATTCCTGCGGTTAAAATTTTCGCCTTCCTTGAGCTCGAACAAAATTGAACATTTTGAAATTGGCTCGCTTGATTGAACAAAATCGGAGGTTGAATGGTATGAATTATGGAACTTTGTACGGTGTGGGCGTTGGGCCGGGAGACCCTGAACTTATCACCTTGAAGGCGGTAAAGATCCTCCGGCATGTAGCGGTGGTGTTTGCAGCCGCCTCCACCCGGAACCACTATTCACTGGCTGTGGAAATTGCATCCCCCCACCTCGACCGGGGTGTGCCTGTGGCGCATCTCGGCTTTCCAATGACCCGGGACAAGAAGGTGCTGGCCGACGCATGGGCGGAAAATAGCCGGAAGGTGGTGGAGACCCTCAAAGACGGAAACGACGCGGCTTTCATCACCTTGGGGGACCCTTTGATCTACAGCACCTTCGGCTACATTCTGGAAGCCGTTCGAAAGGCCCATCCGGAGATCCCCATCAAAATCATTCCGGGCATCACCTCTTACCAGGCCGGTGCGGCCGCTACCGGTCAGATACTGGTGGAAGGAGAGGGGTCCTTTGCTGTGACTACCGGAATTGGGGGGGGTGGGAGCCTGAAGCAATGGGTTGATCATGCGGACAGTGTGGTGATGCTCAAGGTTTATCGTCATTACAAGGAGATCCTTGATACGCTAAATGAGCTTGATTTGACCGATAATTCCGTTCTTGTCTCCCGATGCGGGATGGACGGGGAAGAAATTGTGTGGAATCTGAAGGATCGCGACGATACGCCGCCGCATTACATGTCGCATTTGATCATCAGAAAGAAACGGTGGATTTCATCCCCCTGATCGCCTGTTTAATGTTTAAAATTAAGGAGATTGAAAATGAGAGCAGTCATCATTCTGGGACACGGCAGCCGAGTGCCGGAAGCCGGTAAGGATATGAAAACAATAGCAACTCTGTTACAAAAAAACCATGATCTTGAAATGGTGGAGGTCTGCCAGATGTCGCGGATCGGGCCGCATTACCCGGAAATCCTCGCCAAATGTGTTGAAAATGGCGCAACGGAAGTGGTGGTTATCCCATATTTTTTGAACAGGGGATTGCACATTTGTCTGGATATTCCTGAAATGATGCAGGAAGAGGCAAAAAAATATCCTCATGTGAAAATGATTTTCGGAAAACATCTTGGGTGTGATCCGAAGTTTGCGGATATCATTAGCCTGCGAATTCAGGAATCCCTGGATTTGCCCGATGTTAGATACCTCGAATTGGCGCCCAGAGAAAGCTTCCCCGTACCGGTAGGCCAGGGGGAGTTTGTTGAAATGCCCCCGGAAGAAGCCAAAAGGTACAAGAACGGATGTGGGCATTGAAAGGTCGGGAAAGAATTTTGATGGACCCAAAGCGAATACTCAAAACGATTTTTGTGCGTCACGGAGAAACGATAGGCAATGTGAAGGGTATTGTTCAGGGGCAGTGGGATACACCACTAACGGCAAAAGGGATTGAATCCACTTTGCGAAAGGCGGAAAAGATTCAGGATATGGCGTTTGATGCCGTGTTTTGCAGCGATCTTTCAAGGACAGTTGAAACCCTCAAACTGATACAGGGGAAAATTACGGGGTTGCCCGATCCCGTCTACACTCGGGATCTTCGAGAGATTGATTTTGGCGATCTCTCCGGGCGACTGAAAAGGGAAATTATGCCCACTATTTTGGCGCACAAAGAAGCGCCTGATGTCCCTTACCCCAATGGAGAATCCGGTGGACAGTTTATTGCCCGCGTAAAAGGCTTTTTTAAAATGCTGATAGATCGTCATACAGCGGGGCAGATCCTTGTGGTCACCCATTTCGGGGTTATGGAAACGGCGGCCCGTCAGTTCACCGGGCCGCCGTCATACGAAAACATTCATATCGGCCCCGATGATGTGTGGCGCATGACCTTTGCGCACGATGGGTCGACAACCCGGAAAGTGCTTTGACCTGGAAGGGGAGGGGTGTGCGAGGGGGGTGTGAGTTTCATGTAGCACGGGTCAGTTGGATTCCTGTCCCCAGCGCCTCCTGGTTCATTGTCATGAAATCCGGTCCTATTTTTTCTTTCAATACTGCCAGAATTGAATCCGGTTTAACCAGACCGGTCAATTCGATCAATGCCCCAAGCATGCAGATATTGAAGACAATGGGCTTGCCGATTTTCAGCCCCCGTTGTCTGCGCTGTTCCACCACATGCAATGCGGTCCTGGCCGAACTGCCAAAGGAAATGAGCAATATTTCAGCGTCTTCGGTGTAATGTTCTTTGTACCGGGCCAGCAGATCGGCCTTGTTTTCAAGCTTGTCCACGAGGTGATGCAGAAGATCATAGGCCACTTTGGGATCGTTTGATGGAAACCCCCACATGTCGTGAACCAGGCCTGTGACGTTATATCGGTGGACCCCGCCAAAATCGCTCATGGGGAGTCTGCCGTCTTCACGGGTCAGGTAGGGATGAAAATTGGTCC
>JAFCZI010000303.1 GCA_019314425.1 Deltaproteobacteria bacterium
AAATACATAGCTTAGGCGGAATCATCACAACAATATGCACATGATCTTTTTGAACATTTAACTCACTAATTTCACAATTCTTTTGCTCACTAAATGCTCGAACACAACTCAACACCTCTTGACCAACTTCACCTTCAAGTATCCTCAACCTATACTTGGGGGTCCAAACAATATGGTACTGGCAATGCCAAAGAGTGTGTGATAATTTCTTGAATCGGCTCATAATCTGCTCCTGATATTATGTTGTGGGGACAACACATCACGGAGCTTATTATGAGTTATGTATGTTCAACTGGCAAAGCATTCCTTCAACTTTTGTGATTTCAGATCGAACAAACCTGATCCAAATCTATACGCCTACTTGTGAAAGTTATTTCGTCCACGTTCCTAAGTTATGCCGCACGCGGCATCCCATGACCAACGAACTTGAAGTTGCGTTCGTTGGAAGTCACGAGTCTATCTGCAGATGAACTGAAGTTTCACACTTTTCCTACTCAAGAAAAAGGAAAAAGGGTCCCCATAAGAAGACTCGTTTCACCGGTTGGTCGTCCTAAAACCGATCCATAATGCTTGTCCATAATCGGTTTTTTCATTGACATCAGTTATTTTTTCAGACAGTAATACCTCCAATGTAATAATAGTGAGAGAAGGGACATGCCTGATCATAAAAAACAAACACCCGACCCACAAAGCATCCTGGTCATTGACGACGATGAAACCATTCGCGAGTTACTCCGGGCCATCCTGGAGCGCGAGGGATACCGGGTATTGGAAGCCTCCGACGGGGACAAAGGGATCAAACAATTCAGAGAAACCCCTACCGACCTGGTCATCACAGACATCATCATGCCGGGGAAAGAGGGTATCGAAACCATCCGTGATCTTCGCCGGGAATTCCCGGATGTCAAAATCATCGCCATTTCCGGGGGCGGCCGAATCGGCCCGGATGCCTACCTCGAAATGGCCAAAGTGCTCGGGGCGTTACGCACCTTTAGCAAACCCTTCGATCAGAAGAGTTTGTTGAAGGCGGTTGAGGAGGTCATTGAGATGGGCGCCTGAATTGATTTTTCTATGACGGCAGCATAATCCGCGCATCACCCACCACACAGGTTTTTGCCGAGCAGAAAACCGGATTCAGATCAATGGACGAAACCTTTTCGTTAAGCGCCATAATCAAATCGGAAAATGCCATGAGCACACGGGTCAACGCATCCCGGTCGATGGGTTCCGCCCCCCTGTAACCCTCCAAAAGACGATGCGCTTTAAGGCCCTTGAGCATGGATTCCGCATCTTCGGGCGTAATGGGCGCCATTCTCAGGGAAGCATCCTGGTATATTTCCACCCCGGTGCCCCCCATCCCCATCAGGATCACCGGACCAAACTGAAAATCGATCTTGGCACCGATAATCATCTCAATCCCTTTGATGGGTTTCTCAACCAGAACCCCTTTAGCGCCGTCAAATGCGCTGAACCGATGAAACGCTTCCGCCAGGGCTATTTTATTGTCTATGCCTAAGGCAACGCCTTTTACCTCTGTCTTGTGAACCACCTCGGGGGACACCACCTTGGCCACCACCGGATATCCGTTTTCTTCCGCAAACTGAAGGGCTTCTTCAAGGTTCCGGGCCCATACAAAGGGGGGCACGCTTATCCCCACGAGGGATAATATCCGCTTGGCATCCGGTTCCAGGACCCAACCCCAGGATTTGGATTTTGACAGTATCTCAAGGATCTCCGTATTCAGCATGATTCCCTCCTCATGGCCCCGGCCATCAGAACCGCACCCTCAATGGCCGGAGACACCGGGATGTGGTTCAATTCAAATCCTTCGATCAGCATACGGTATCGTTCCAGGTTCGGAACATAAGCCACCATGGGCTTGCCTTCCCTTTGGTAGACTTCACTCAATCTGGCACCCAGGTCCGAAGTGGTACCGGGCGAATAGGGCAAAACCAGGAGCACCAGGCAATCCACTTCAGGGCTTTTGCTGAGACAATCGGCCGCCGCAATAAAATCATCGTCAACAGCGCTTCCGGTAAGATCCACCGGATTACCCGTTGCCGCAATGGGTTGAATGCTGGGCGAAAGTCTACTTCTGAGTTCTGATTGCAATTCCCGGCTCAACAAAGGAGCCTTTAGCCCGTGGGGACCACAAAAATCAACGGTCAGCGCACCATGCCCTCCACTGCCGGTGATAATGCCGATGTTTCCATTGATGGTATCCTGGTAACGACTGAGCGATTCGCAGAAGGAAACCAGCTCGAACTGGGTCCGCGCCTCAATGACCCCGAATTGTGCCATCACCTGCGAAAACACCTTGTAATCACCGGCAAGGGATGCCGTATGGCTCGAAACGGCACGCCCCCCTTCTGGACTTTTGCCGGATTTCAGGACCACAATGGGTTTCTGGCAATGACAGGCGGCATCCACAAATGCCCGACCCCCATTTTTTTTGAAACCCTCCAGATAAAAGGCAATGGCATTCGTATTGGGGTCCTCACTCAAATATTCAAGCAGGGCCACCTCATCCACCAGGGCCTTGTTGCCGATACTGACCCCCAGCGACAACCCCACACCGCCACCCGAAAAATTAATCATCTGATCCACCAGAACACCACCGCTCTGGCTGATCAGCGCCACATTACCGGGCTCCGGCCGCACGGTCCGTTCGGGCGGCAGAAAAAAAGTATCCACACGTCCCGGAGAGAAAATGCCCAGGCAGTTCGGTCCTATAAACGGAAAGTCCGCCTCCCGGGCCAGTTTTACGAGGCGATCCTCCAGTTCCGTCTGCCCCACTTCCGCGAATCCCCCGGAAATGATCACGGCACCGCCAACCCCGGCTGAAATACATTGGGCCAGGGTATCGGGCACCAGGTCGGCCCGAACGGCAATGACTGCCAGATCTACTTTTTCGGGGATATCAGCCACCCGTTTATAGACCTTTTCTCCTTGAATCAGGCCCCCGTTGGGATTGACGGCGAAAACCCTGACGGGATAGCGCAGGCGGTTCTTCCGATATACAATGTTGGCGGGATGCCGGTTGTTACGAAGCGATACCCCGACCACAACCATACTCTCCGGTTCAAACAGTCGTTTATAGTTCATTAACCCCTCCTCAAAGAAATACGGTAATTGGATACATTATTAAAAAACGACGATCAATCCTGATGGCGTCGTAAAAAGTCCCATCTACTGCGTTGCAGTGATTTTTCAGAATCTCAACATACGACATGTATGCCTACGATCCTGAAAAACCACTACGCCTTGTATATGGAACCT
>JAFCZI010000059.1 GCA_019314425.1 Deltaproteobacteria bacterium
GGTTTAAACGTGACCGTTTTATGCGAAAAAACGCCAAATAAGCGTTCAGAATCAAACAGAGGATATCAAATTATGAGGTTTTGTGGCTAAGATCTCTAATTTTCATAGCTTTGGTACCTCAAAATTAGTCTTTCACACAAGATATCACTTTTTTGTATTGCACCCTTTCGCCAGGATGTGGGGGATTGTGCATTTTCATGATTAACCCTCAATCAGATAATTTAGTGATAATCTTCATAATTCACAATTTCTGCATCACCTTTAAATCCACAATATGTTGTAATATTCTATTGAATACTCACCACATATTGTGTTGTCTAATTGCTATTTTTTTTTACCATAAGACTGGTAATATTTTATCCATCTATATATTGTGTTAAATTCTTACAAGTCACAATATATGGTATTGCTAATTCAAAAAACATATGATTAAAGGTGCGAAATGTAGGTTTTAATTGATGCAAAGCAAGAGTTGGAATATTCATATCTTCGACGGTCTTTGCCTGATTTAATTGAGCCAAAATTAATCTGATTCTTTTTTCATGGCGAGCTTGAATGCCAGCTTTACTTCCTGTGGTGAAGAATTTCTCCAATCCTTTATGAATAAAATTTTTAATCATGACTAGAGTGTAACCATTTGATTCTCGAAACGCAACCTGAAAGATTACAGTAAAAATTGCTTAGGGTTCACTCGAAGCGCGGGGGTTTGGATGAAATCTTCATGGGTTGTCTCTGCGGCGTTAACGTGGTAATAAAACAGCCATCCGTAACCAGATTTGTGATAAGGAGACGTCTGTCTTGAACGCGCTTTCTTCAGCAATAGACCATACGTTGATGGAATCAGAAATATTTGAGGCTTTTGTGGCCGGTGTGGATCGTGTTGCCGCCTGGGCCGACCTTTTGGACAGCATCAATGTTTTTCCCGTGGCGGATGGTGATACCGGCAGGAATCTGGTGATCAGCCTTCAACCGCTCAAGCAGTCATTTGAAAGCAGGGAAAAATTGATTGAAGCGCTGCTGCTGTCGGCGAGGGGCAATTCGGGTAATATTGCTGCGCAGTTTTTCAGCGCGTTTGTTTGTGTTGAAAGCCTCGATGAGCTGAACGAGATAGCGGAACGGGGGCGGGACCTGGCCTGGAAAGCCGTCAGGGACCCCAAATCCGGAACCATGTTATCAATTTTCGATGCGCTGATTGAGGCGCTTCATCACCATGATCAGGCGCTGAATCCGGATGATATTGATCACGTCCTGAACATTTTAGAGCGAGCGGTTTTCCACACAACCGAACAATTGAAAGAATTGGCGACCGCGGGTGTGGTGGATGCCGGCGCCCTGGGCATGTTTATTTTCTTTGACGGTTTTTTTAGCATATTGTTCAACCACAAGGTCAAATTCCGCTCTATTGTGGCTATATTTGAAAACCTGCTGCATGTGGACCCCTCATGGCGGACGGACGGTGACGAGGGATACTGCATTGATGCGGTATTGAAGCTGGATGCGGGGAGCGTGCGGGATTCACTTTCAGCCATTTCTCAGGTGGGGCACGAAGTGGTCACCATGGGGCACGGGGATTTTGTCAAGGTCCACCTGCACGCCGCTGATGAATCCGGGGCAAGGCAGCAGCTTGAAGGGATCGGCAACCTGGTGAACTGGGTGTCAGACGACCTGAAGGCGCAGACGGCAGAATACCTCACCATACCCAAAACCCAGGCCCTTCATATCATGAGCGACGCCGCCGGTTCCATTACGAGAATGGATGCAAAGCAGCTCGGAATTACCCTCTTGGAAAGCTACATCAACCTCGGTCCACAATGTTATCCTGAAACTCACATGGATCCGGAACAACTCTATGGGGAAATGCGAAAAGGGACCGCCGCGTCCACTGCCCAGGCCTCTGCCTTTGAACGTCACCAGCGTTATCAGCAGGCGGCCAGCCTGCATTCTCATGTTCTCTATTTGTGCGTGGGGTCCGGATACACGGGAAATTATCAGACCGTCATGGAATGGAAAGCCTTAAACGACCCGGATGACAAGTTGATGGTTGTGGACACGGGCGCTGCTAGTGGGAAGTTGGGGTTGCTGGTCATCGCCACGGCTCGTTTTTCCCTGAAAACCCAAGTGCCCGATGCGGTTGTTAAATACGCCGAAAAGGCGCAAACCCTTGTTGAGGAATTGATTTTCATTGAAAAACTTCACTATCTTGCCAGGGGGGGGCGAATTTCAAAGACAGGCGCTTTTTTTGGCGATATGCTTCACGTAAAACCGGTGGTCAGCCCGGCGCCCGACGGGGTGAAAAAGGTCGGGGTGGTCCGAAACAAAGAGCAGCAGATTCACTTTGCCCTGGAAAAGCTGAAAGAAGCACTGAAGGATGCCCCATGTCCCTTGATCATGCTCCAATATACGGATAATCGTCGTCTGGTGGAAGATGAATTTAAGGTGGCGATTGAAAAGGCCTTCCCGCAGGCGGAGGTCTTTCTTCAACCGCTCAGCCTTACCACCGGCGCCCACTGCGGCCCGGGGGCCTGGGCCATGGCTTATTTGCCTGAGGTTTCGGTTTAATCGGCTACAATAAACCAGCTGCCTTCTTCAAGGTGAGCGCCATATCCCCGGCCCTGTGTAAGCCGAATATTTACTTTTTATCTTGACAATGTGTAAATATAATAACAAGATACGATTTTGAAAATAAAAAAATAAACAATGCCATCCTTGAAAAACCTGACGGTCCCCTTTAAACCCACGTTCCGCAATTTCCAACCCCTCTGGATCTATTTTGTAAAGAATCGATGGGCGCTGGTGGCAGGCGTTCTGAGCCTGCTCGTGGTGGATTTCCTCCAGCTTATGATCCCGCTGATCATCAAGAAGGCCATCAATATCCTGGTCGTTCAGACATCGGGAGTCGGCGCCCTCCTGGTGAAACAGGGGGTTACGATCGGCATGATTGCCCTGTTGATTGCCCTGTTCCGCTATGTGTGGCGCCGTTTGCTGCTGGGCCATTCCAGGAAGGTGGAACAAGGCTTGCGCGACCGGCTGTACGGGCATATTCAAACCCTTTCCCGCTCATTTTTCCAAAATACAAAAACCGGCGACCTGATGTCCCGGGCCATCAACGATATCAATGCGGTGCGCATGGCCTGCGGAATGGGGCTGGTGGCCCTGGTGGACGGGTTTATTCTCGGTACTGCGGCCATCGGCTTTATGATGAGCATTGATTGGCGCTTAACCCTTATTTCACTGATTCCCGCGCCTGTTGTGGTGGTAGTCACCCGGATGGTGACTCAGCAGATGTCGGCACGATTTGAACGGGTCCAGAAGAGTTTCTCCGACCTCACGGAACAGGCCCGCGAAAGCTTCTCGGGCATCCGGGTGATCAAAGCCCATCAGCGGGAAGGATGGGAATATGGCAGAATGAAGGCCAGAGGAGAGCAATATGTGGGGGAGAGCATGCATCTGGCCAGGACCCTCGCCCTGTTTTTCCCCCTCATGACCCTGATCACCAACGCGGGGCTTGCTGTCGTGATTCTTTTGGGTGGAAGATATACGATTTTGGGAACCATCACACCGGGTGATTTCGTGGCTTTTATCGCCTATTTGAATTTGCTCACCTGGCCCGTAATGGCCATGGGGTGGGTGGTCAGCCTGATCCAGCGGGGGTCGGCCTCCATGCGACGCATCAACGGTATCCTGGAAGCGGTTCCGGAAATTCAGGATCCCGGTGGTGAAAACGGACGGGGTCCCCAAGGCAAACGGGCGGAAGGGGTTTCAGAAAAAGCCGAAGGGTCCATTGCTTTTTCCGGGCTCAATTTCAGATACCCCGGCCAAAAGGAATATGTGCTCAAGGATGTCAACCTCAAAATCCGCGCCGGAGAAACCATCGCCATTGTGGGGCGCGTGGGGTCCGGCAAAACCACCTTGCTACAGATTGTACCCCGTCTCCTCAATCCACCTGAAAGCATGGTTTTCGTGGATGGCCGGGATATTCGAAACCTGTCGCTTAACACCCTGAGGAAAAAAATCGGGTTCGTGAGCCAGGACGTCTTTATTTTCTCTGACACCGTTTACAACAATGTGGCGTTCGGAACCGATGACGTCACCGATGAAGAGGTGCGGCAGGCCCTGAGCGTTGCCGGTATCCGAGAGGAAATGGAAGCCCTGGACAAGGGCCTGGGAACCCTTCTGGGCGAAAGGGGCATCACCCTTTCAGGCGGCCAGCGGCAACGGCTCACCATCGCGCGTGCCGTGGTGGGGGATTTTCCAATCCTCATACTGGATGACGCCCTTTCCATGGTGGACACCCGTACCGAAGCGGGAATCCTGAACCGGATCCTGGACCTTCGGCAGGACCGGACCAATGTGATTGTTTCCCACCGGGTTTCCACCATTCGCCGGGCGGATCGGATATTTGTCTTTGACCATGGGTCCTTGAAAGAGGAAGGGACCCACGAAAGCCTGATTCTTCTGAGAGGGATTTATGCGGCCCTGTACGAAGAACAGATTCTGAGCGAATCTCTTGAAAACGGGGGCGTGATCTCGTCATGATGGGGGAATACGGATACGCCGAGGAAGGCAAGCTGGGAAAGCCCTACAATCTCAAGTTGATGAAGCGGCTGGCTCATTTTGCACGCCCCTACACAAAAAAGGTTGTGGTAGGACTCCTGCTGTCGATTTTCGTGGCCCTGTTTGATCTATGTGTGCCGTATCTGACCAAGATTGTCATTGACCGTTATATTCTGGCGTCCTGGTACGAAATAAGCGGAAAAATGGTGTCGGATCCAGCCTACGGGGAATTGAAACAACGCTATGGGTCACTGATGGATAAAAGCGCGGTTCCCTCCGTTTACTACATCTCCAACCTGAACCTGAAGAAGATCGACCCTGCGGATATCCACCTGCTCAAAGATCAAGGTCTGCTCGGTTCCAAACGCTTTTATCGGATCGGACCGGACCGGGACATTACCCGCTGGTTCCAGGGAGATCATGGTAGGGGCACGGCGAACAGTGCCCTTACGAAAATGGCGGACGGGGCATCAATGGTTCCCTATGAGCAACTGGAGCGCCTGCCCAAAAAAGAGCTCCTCCAAGTCAGGGCCGGCGACGTCAGCGGGGTAACACGGGTGGCAGGGGTTTTCTTTGTTCTGCTCCTGCTCTCCCTGGGGTTCAGCTATGCGGAATATTACATTATGGAATTAACGGGTCAGCGGATCATGCAGGACATGCGCATGAAGCTCTTTGATCGGATGCAGGCTCAGACCCTGCGGTTTTTCGATCGCTACCCGGTGGGCACGTTGGTCACCCGGGTCACCAATGATATCGGCAACCTCAATGAAATGTTCAAATCCGTCCTGATTACCGTTTTTAAGGACCTGTTCATGATCGTGGGTATTCTGGCGGTCCTGCTTTACCTCAACTGGCACCTGGCACTTCTTTGTTTCATCTTGCTCCCCATTATTTTTGGCCTGACCTTTATTTTCAGTTTCATGGCCCGTGAGGTGTTCCGGGAACTTCGCAGCACGGTTGCCAGAATAAACGCTTTTCTGCAGGAGCGGATCAGTGGTATGGCCATCATCCAGTTGTTTGTCAGGGAAACTTCTCAAATGAGGCTTTTTGCCGGTCTCAACCGGGAGAATTATCAGGCGGGCATGAAGCAGATCCGTGTTTTTGCGCTGTTCATGCCGTTGATGGAACTGTTGTCGTCTTTGGCCATCGGCTTTTTGATCTGGTACGGCGGGGGGCAGGTGTTGCAGGAAGAAATGACACTGGGGGTCCTGGTGGCTTTTATCGGTTACATCCAGATGTTCTTCAAACCCATTCGGGATATTTCCGAGAAATACAATATCATGCAGATAGCCATGGCCTCCATGGAACGGATTTTTGAATTCATAGACAAAAAAGAGGTGCTGCACCCATCTCCATTTCCCCGGAACCCGTCTCGCGTCGAGGGTCATCTGGTGTTCGATCACGTGTCTTTTGGCTATGACCCGGAAAAAAGGGTTCTTCATGACGTTTCTTTTCAGGTGAAACCGGGCGAGACCGTTGCCATCGTGGGTGCTACAGGCTCTGGAAAAACCACGGTGGTGAGCCTGGTGGAGCGCTTTTACGATCCGGATCGGGGGAGCATTACCCTGGATGGCATTGATCTAAGGGAGTGGTCCAACAAAGGTCTCCGAAATGCCGTGAGCCTATGCCTTCAGGACGTGTTTATATTTTCCGGAACCGTGTCGGAAAACATTTCCCTTGGTCGGGAGGACCTTAAACACGAAAGGGTACGCCGCGCCGCCCAAACCGCCAACGCGCTGGGGTTTATCGAGGGTCTGGAAAATGGGTTTGATCAGGAACTGGGGGAGCAGGGGGGCACCCTTTCCGGCGGTCAACGCCAACTGCTCTCTTTTGCCCGTGCCCTGGCCGGCGATCCCCGTCTGCTGATCCTGGATGAGGCCACCAGCAGCGTGGATCCCGAGACCGAGCGCCTCATCCAGACCGCTATTTCAAAAATGGCCCAAAAACGGACCACCCTCATTGTGGCGCACCGGCTGTCTACGGTCAGGGACGCGGATCGAATTCTGGTGATGCACCACGGACGGATAAGGGAGCAGGGGACCCACGAGGAACTCATGTCCATGGAAGGGCTTTACTTTAAGCTCAGCCGGCGGTGGGCTCGGGGGATTTCCGATCAATCCAGTAACCTCTAATGCGGGCTGTGCCCACAACCCAAATGGCCTCACGCAGAGGCGCAAAGGTTTTCTTGTTTTTTATGCCGGAAAACCAGGTGATAAGCCGTTAATTGTTGACAATTTTTGGAAATAGTTGACAATTTTTGTCATTTAACCCGCGCTATCCGCCGGGTATCTTTCATGATTAATATGTAATATCAGGTGATTATCTCAATATTGATCTTGCAGATTTTATATGGCATATTAATTGCTACCCCATTCATCGGATAATGATGCTTTCTTTGGGTAACTTTTTAAGTCTCATAATTTGATATGCGTAGATAACCGCCACCGCAGAGGGGTTAGACAATGAGAATTCTTATTGTTGATGACGATCAAAATGGGCTTCTTACGTTGGAAGCCATGCTTAAAGACCTTGGACATGAAGTCATGGTTGCGGAAAACGGTCAAATAGCCTTAGATTTGGCACGGGTCACGCCTCCCGAACTTATTATCAGCGATATCCTCATGCCGGTTATGGATGGCTACAAACTCTGTCGGGAGTGGCAAAGCGACGACACATTAAGCAACATTCCTTTTGTCTTTTATACGGCCACCTGCACCGATTCCACAGATCAGGATCTGGCCCTGAACATGGGCGCCGAACGATTCATTGTCAAGCCGATTGAGCCGGATGAATTCAGCAGGATTTTTCAAGAGATAATTGGAAAAGTGAAGAAAGGCAGGGTGAAGACTGCGGAGCCGATTCCGGACGAGGAAAAGGCGGTTTTCAACCTCTACAACAAACGTCTGATAAACAAATTAGAGAATAAAATTCTGGATCTGGAGCGAGAAATCGCTGCGCGTAATCAGGCCGAGGAGACGCTGCGCGAGAACGAGGCGCTGTTCCGCACCCTTGCCGACGCTACCTACGATTGGGAGTACTGGATCGGCCCGGATGGAGACATCCTCTATATGTCTCCATCGTGTGAAAGGATTACCGGTTATAGCCCCGGGGCGTTTGTTGATGATCCCGGGCTGCTTGAAAAGATAATCCATCCCGCCGACCGTTCAATCGTTGTCGATCTCTTTGGGAAAGAGCGGATTGATGAAATGTTGCCCCCCATAGACTTTCGCATCACCACCCGCAGCGGGGAAGCGTGCTGGATCAGCTATGTTTGCCATTCGGTACATGACGCCGACGGGAGATATCTCGGCCGTCGAGCCAGCAACCGTGACATCGGCAAACGGAAAAAAATGGAGGAGGAACTTCTGAAGGCCAAAAAACTTGAGTCCCTTGGTGTGCTCGCCGGTGGTATTGCGCACGATTTTAACAACATGATGATGGTTGTTCTGGGGCATATCACCCTGGCTCAGATGACGGCGGAGACCTTTGACGCAGAGGAAACAGTCAAGCTGTTGGCCGAGGCGGAAAAAGCAGCCATGCGGACAAAAGATTTAACCGCCCGTCTGATCACGTTTTCCCAGGGGGGGGTGCCGTTCAAGGAAGCGGTTTCAGTCGAGGAATTTCTGAAAAATTCTGTTGCTTCCGCCCTGAGCGGTAGCGGTATCGTCTGGGAGCTTTATCTCCCTGATGATGTGTGGCCGGTGGAGATCGATGAAAGCCAGATGAGGCAGACCGTCCATAATATTGTCGCCAACGCCATAGAGGCGATGCCGGGCCAGGGGATCATTAAGGTCTATTGTCGGAACATTGATGTCAGTGAAGAGGACGGCCTGGCGCTGAAACATGGGCCGTACGTCAAGGTATCCCTCAAGGATCAGGGGACCGGTATCGCTGAAGAAAATCTCTCGAAGGTCTTTGATCCTTATTTTTCAACCAAAGAGATGGGCGTACAGAAGGGGATGGGGCTCGGGCTTTCAGTGGCTTATTCCATCGTCAAAAGACATGGTGGATTGATTACCATAGAATCCCAGTTGGACGTGGGCACTGACATCCATGTTTATCTCCCGGCCGTAAGCGCAAAGCGAGAAGCGCCTGACTCCGAGCGTGATCAGGCGGATGTGAAACCCGTAATCAACAATCAACCGGCCGTTGAATCAGCAATCCGGAGGGTGTTGGTGATGGACGATGAGGAGATGGTGAGAGAGGTCTCTTCCGCCATGCTCAGTAGCCTCGGATACGAAGTGGCGGCTGCCGTAGATGGCGTTGAAGCCATTGAGATGTACCAGAGGCCCGGGAATCGGGTGCGCCTTATGATGCGGTTATTCTTGATTTAACCAATAATGTCGGCATGGGGGGCGTGGAAGCCCTCCGGAAACTTCTTGAAATCGACCCTGAAATCAGGGCGATCATTGCCACCGGTTATTCATTTGATCCGGTCGTGGAAAATTACAGGGCGTATGGTTTTTGTGCTGCCATGACCAAGCCGTTTGGGATGGATGAATTGAGTAAGACCGTGAAGAAAGCGTTAGAAGATCGATGATGCCCCGCCATCATTTTCCTGCAAGTCCCTTGGCGCTGATTCTATAATCGGCCTGAGCCACTTTCTCAGGCCCGCGCTATTTATCCCATTAATCCTGCCGGACTTTCGAGATTCGTTTATATTTTTCACTGTTTATTTTCCGGCGCGATATGGTACACTCCCTGGCGGACTCTCGTAATGTGATACCGCTAACAACTAATAGCTTTTTTAATTCAAGGTAACCATGACCGATATCAAACAAGAAATCCTGGTTGTTGACGACGAGCCTTCAGGGGCTGAGATCGTAGCCGATTTTTTGCGTATCGAGGGATACCGGTCATTGGTCTGCACCCATCCCCAGGAGGCCCTGGCCGCCTTTAAAAAAGGCCGTTTCAGCCTGGCTTTCGTGGACATCAATCTCCCGGTCATGACCGGATTGGCGCTGGCGTCAAAACTGAAGGAAATCGATCCACGTATCGAAATTATCTTTATGACCGGGTATGGCACATTCGATAAGGGTGTGGCTCTTTTCCATTTTTCGATATGACGATCCCGTTGTTGCTTTCCGATTCATTGGTCTGACGAGAGTTTACTTGATTACCTTAAGATGGCCGGTATCCTTAGCCGA
>JAFCZI010000304.1 GCA_019314425.1 Deltaproteobacteria bacterium
TACTTGATGTCGACGCGCTGTGAGGGATCGGTCTGGTTTTCGATGGATGCGACGATGGTGTCCACCCCCTGAAGCGTCGTGTCTGATAACATATCTATTTCTCCCTGGATAAATCGGTGAAAAGCCGTTCCAAAATTTCAATTTCCACGCCGGACTCAGTGGCGGAAACCCCCACGGAGTACTGATCCAGCTACGCCTGCAGTTGTCGAAAAACATCTTCTGGCATAATAACCCCTTATGGCGCCGTAAAAAGTCCCAGCTACTGCGTTGCAGTGATTTTTCAGAATCTCAACATACTACATGTATGCCTATGATCCTGAAAAGCCACTACGCCTTGTATATGGAACCTTTCACAACGCCATCTACGGATAAATTTGTGACTTTTCACGAAACCATCAACCCCTTAATGCATTCTCAATTCCGCAATCGATCAGGTTCCGATTTCCCAGGAAGAAAGGTAGCGTTCCTGTTCTTCGGTCAGGGTATCGATCTCCACACCCAGGGATTTCAATTTCAACCGTGCAATCTCCTGGTCAATGGCGTGGGGAACAGGGTAGACCTGTTTGTCCATGGCGGCATGTTCTTTTGCCATGTACTCGGCGCTGAGCGCCTGGTTGGCGAAACTCATGTCCATAACACTTGACGGGTGGCCTTCCGCCGCAGCCAGGTTGATGAGCCTTCCCTCGCCCAACACATAGATTTTCCGGCCGTTGTTGAGGGAAAACTCCTCTACAAACTCTCGGATCTGCCGCCTGGCCACCGACGCGCCCTCAAGACCTTTGAGGTCCAGCTCCACATCAAAATGCCCGGAGTTTGCCACAATGGCCCCTTCCTTCATCTTCAGAAAATGCTCCAACCGGATAACATTGATATCGCCTGTCAAGGTACAGAAAAAATCACCCAGGGGCGCTGCTTCGGCAATGGGCATCACCTGAAACCCGTCCATAACCGCCTCAAGGGCTCGAAGCGGATCCACTTCGCAGATAATCACATGAGCGCCATGCCCCTTGGCCCTCGTGGCCACGCCCCTTCCACACCAGCCGTAACCAGTGACCACGAAGGTACTGCCTGCCAAAAGCCGGTTGGTGGCCCGAATAATGCCGTCCACAGTACTTTGCCCGGTACCATAACGGTTATCGAACAGATGTTTGGTATCAGCGTCATTCACCGAGACCACGGGAAACTGCAAAACGCCGTCTTTCTCCATGCTTCGAAGCCGTATGACACCGGTAGTGGTTTCTTCCGTACCGCCGATGACATTGTTCAAAAATCGGTTTCGACCTTCCTCGGACAAACTCTGCCCCCAGGCGCTGACGGATGATTCCAGGTCATCCCACTTCTGAAGGGCGATAAAATGAAGGGAACTCACCAGATCCGCGCCGTCGTCCATGGTGATGTGAGGCTCATATTGAAGGGCCGACAGGATGTGGCTGTAATAGGTGGCATGGTCTTCGCCCCTGATGGCAAAGACGGGGATTTCATCATCGGCCACCAGGGAAGCGGCCACATCGTCCTGGGTGGAAAGGGGGTTGGAGGCGCACAAGACCACATCCGCGCCCCCGGCCTTGAGGGTCTTTGCCAGGGCGGCGGTCTCAGTGGTCACATGAAGGCAGGCGGCAAGTCTGAGCCCCTTCAGGGGTTTTTCGGCGCTAAACCGCTCCTTTATCGTTCTGAGAACATCCATGCTCTTTTCAGCCCACTCGATCCTCAAACGACCTTTTTCCGCCAACTGAATATCTTTGATATCATAATCCATTAAGTTATCCTCTTTATGTTTTACGCGCTATTTTACGGCGCTCTTAAGTGTTTCAACCATATCTGTTTTTTCCCAGACAAACTCAGGCAGGGCACGCCCGAAATGGCCGTAATTGGACGTCTTTCGATAAATGGGACGAAGCAGGTCCAAACGCTCAATAATCGCTGCGGGTCTGAGATCAAATTCCTTTTTTACAATCTCGGTCAGTTCACGGCTCGGCAACACACCCGTACTGTAGGCGCCCACCGCCACGGAAACCGGGTCTGCACGGCCAATGGTATAAGCCACCTGGATTTCACATTTTTCAGCCAGCCCCGCCGCCACAATGTTTTTGGCAATATAGCGACACATATACGACGCGCTGCGATCCACCTTGGACGGATCTTTTCCGGAAAAAGCGCCGCCGCCGTGATAGCCGAAACCACCATAGGTATCCATGATAATCTTGCGACCGGTGAGCCCGCAGTCCCCTTGAGGGCCGCCCACCACAAACCGGCCCGTGGTATTGATAAAATACTGGGTCGATTCATTCAGCATTTCCGCAGGGATCACTTCCATGACCACCTTTTCGATGATCGCCTCCCTGAGAGTATCGTAATCCACCTCCGGGCTGTGCTGGGCCGCGATGACCACCGTATGGATACTTTTGGGTTTTCCATTTTCATATTCAACGGTCACCTGACTCTTGCCGTCGGGCCTGAGCCATGGCAATTGACCGGATTTTCTCACGTGGGCCAGTCGCCGGGTCAGTCCATGGGCCAGATAAATGGGCATGGGCATCAGGGCTTCAGTATCTTTGCACGCATACCCGAACATAAGCCCCTGGTCTCCGGCTCCCTGCTCCTGAAACAGCCCGGAACCGGTATCGACACCCATGGCGATGTCCGGGGACTGCTTGTCGATGGTGGAAAGCACGGCACAGGTTTCCCAGTCAAAACCCATGGAAGAGTTTTTGTAGCCGATATCCTTGATGGTCTGCCGAACAACATTGGGCATATCCACATAGGCGGTGGTGGTAATTTCGCCTGAAATCATGGCCATGCCGGTGGTTACCAGGGTCTCGCAAGCCACCCGGGAATGGGGGTCCTGCATAAAAATCTCATCCAGGATATGGTCCGATATCTGGTCGGCGACCTTGTCCGGATGACCTTCGGTCACGGACTCTGAAGTGAATAGAAAATTTTCGCCTTTCATAAAAAAGCTCCTTTGGTTTGTTGGGTTTTAGGTGTTTGGTATAATACCTTCTTGTTTATTTAGTGTCTGAACGAAAATACGGAAATAAAGTTTTCCATTTTTGAATTGATGCTTACAACTCTGTGAAATTGTATGATCTTTTCAACTTAAAACCGTGTCTGAACGGCTTTTTCGTTCAGGCACTATTTAACCGGCCGTT
>JAFCZI010000305.1 GCA_019314425.1 Deltaproteobacteria bacterium
GGACGGCTAGTAATATCAGCTAGTTATCTGCCAACCCGTTCAATGGAACACTATTTTGATACGGCGAAATGTCCATTTTTTGGCCCTCAAAATGGGGGGAAATAACGAGATCTAACCTTAGAATTAACTCCGTGAACGGATACTGATTATCGTAGTTTCGGCCATTCCCAGAAGCCGTCAATTGCGCTGATTGTAGGCGCGGCTTCAACCGCATTTACACTCTGAGCCTGTGCGGCTGAAGTCGCACATACATTGGCGAAACGATGATCAAGGCCCTTGATCAGGAAGAAAGATAGCGTCGAATAATACTGCGACCGAGCCGGTTGGCCCGCACGCCCAGTCTCTTTCCATGAATTCCCAGCACGGCGATGGAGATACTTTTTTTGCCACCCGGGGGGATAACATAAGCCGTTAACCAGTCATATTTAAACTGGTCATCCCGGTCATTGATGGTGCCCGTTTTGGCCCCCAGTTCCACATTTTTATAGACCTTCCTGCGTCTTTCCCGGTAGAATGTTTTTCTGCACGTACCGTGGATTACGGTGTCTTTCATGAGGACCCGCAACCCTTTTGCGGTTTCAGGGCTGATGGAGACCCCCATCCGTGATTTACGCCCTTCATAGAGCACATCACCCGCCTCATTGACCACCCGCTTGATAACCCATGGTTTCATCATCACGCCATCATTGGCCACTGCTGATGCCAGCAGCGCCGCATGCAGAGGTGATATGGTGGTTCCCTTGTTGAATCCGCTGGCCAGCTCCGCGAGTCCAAAATCATCTTTCGGAACAAAAACTTCACTCTTCCCAACGGGAAAGTCAAAGGGGATTGAACGCTCGAAAAAGAAATTCTCAGCCGATTTCGCCATCACGTCATAGCCCAAATTATGGATACCCAGTTTTCCGAATACCGGGTTAATGGAGGAGGCAAAAGCTTTTTTAAAGGAGATGGTGGCTGAATATCTGCTCTTTTTGTCCTTCAGCTGGTTTTTGTAGAGGGTGTGCTTTCTCCCCACAAAAGTGACCGCCTTTTCCGGTGAAAAGCCCGCCGACTCCAGGGCTGCCGCCGCCGAAATGATTTTAAAGAGGCTGGCCGCCGGGTAATCCGCCTTAAGGCACAGGCTTTTCCCTTGCGCTTCACTGTCGTAACTGACCATGGCAAGGATTCGTCCGTCATCAGGCTGCATAACGACGACCGCCGCCTTCACGGTGTTGGAAGTTTCAAGCAAACTCAGAATATAGGCCTGAAAGTCGGCATCAACAGATGACTCCACAATCAGAGGAATGCCTTCTTTTTGGAGAGTGAATCGCGCTTCAATATGGGCCGGATCCAGATTCAGATCCTTGATACCACCAATTGAGAGCGTTCTTAAAGCAGCCTGTTTCGTATCAATCGGTTGGGTGATGGTAGACAGGGCATTCCCGTTCCGTCCGTCTTCGCTTTTGTACCACGGGATCGGAAAAAAAAGCAGGTAAGTGGTAACAAGGAGGCACAGGGATAAACTCAGCGGGGTTATCCGTCTATTGAAAAACCTTTTGGAGCGACTTTGACGGAGACCCGGGTTGTGATCCCGCCAGCCGGAACTATAGGAAACCTGGTTATTCATCTTTATCCCTTGGAGATTGAATCCATTCCGCCCATATAGGGTCTCAAGCTTTTTGGGATTTCAACACTGCCGTCTTCCCGTTGATAATTCTCCAGAATTGCCACCAGGGTTCTTCCCACCGCCAGGCCGGATCCATTCAACGTGTGAAGCAACTCATTCCCGGTCTTTCCTTTTCGTTTAAATCGGATGCACGCCCTTCTGGCCTGAAAATCCACGAAATTACTGCATGAGGATATTTCCCGGTACAACCCCTGACCGGGAAGCCACACCTCAAGATCATAGGTTTTCGCCGCAGAAAAACCGATATCGCCCGTACACAGGTTCACCACCCGGTAGGGAAGTTCGAGGCGTTTCAATATCTCTTCCGCATTTCGTGTCAGTTTTTCCAGTTCATCATAAGAATCCTCCGGTTTTACGAACTTAACCAATTCTACTTTATTGAACTGGTGCTGCCGTATAAGGCCACGGGTATCTTTGCCATGGGACCCCGCCTCAGATCTGAAACATGGGGTATAGGCAACATAGGTGGCCGGAAGATCCTCCTCGAAAAGAATTTCGTCCCGGTGCATATTGGTGACGGGGACCTCTGCCGTGGGAATCAGGTACAGGTCCCGGCCCTCTACCTTGAAGAGGTCCTCCTTAAATTTGGGCAGCTGACCGGTCCCGAACATGGAGGCGGCATTGACCATGAAGGGAGGGAGAATCTCGGTATACCCATGCTCGGTGGTGTGAATGTGGATCATGAAATTGATCAGGGCGCGCTCCATGGCAGCCCCGGCCCCCCGGTAAAGGGCAAATCTCGCGCCTGAAAGCTTGGCGGCGCAGGCAAAATCGAGAATGCCTAAAGTTTCGCCGATCTCCCAGTGGGGAAGGGGCTCAAATTTAAAGTCCTCAATTTCACCCCAGGTTCTGATGACCGGGTTGTCTTTTTCATCCTTGCCCACCGGAACGGACTCATCCGGGATATTGGGTAGCAACTGGAGGAGGTGTTCCAGTTCTTCCACAACGCGTGGGAGTTCCTTTTCCTTTTCCTTAATCCGGGCTGAAACCGTTTTCATTTCAGAAATGACACCCGAGGCATCTTCGCCGTTCTTTTTCATGGCGGCGATGTCATCGCTGACTTTGTTTCTGCGGTGCCTGAGCGCTTCCAAAACGGAAAGTCGCTCTCTTCTCTCCCCGTCCAACCGCTCAAAGTGTGAAATATCCAGATCGTATCTGCGGTTAAGGATCATTGTTTTAATGTCCTCCAGATTCGATCTGACAAATTTAAGGTCCAGCATGGTTGCCTCCCGAATTTACAAAACTACTTTTACAAACATCTCGATAGGACTTTTCTACATGATGGAGCGGCAATCGTCAAACCTTTTAGGCAGTCCTGAAGCACGTATTCCCCGAAACTTGGCTTGACACCGCCCGCAGGGATATTTTTCAATTTTATGGCCCCATCTATCACAAAATTACATTGACACCTAATATCTGCACGCGGTTACCACTGAATACTTGACATTATCCTGATATAATGGTACATTTATATCA
>JAFCZI010000306.1 GCA_019314425.1 Deltaproteobacteria bacterium
CGGGTCGGGGTCGGGCCAAGCTATCTTATTGAATACTCATCATTTATATCCCAATAATAGGTATTTGCCCCTATATCTTCGTTTTTGATGTCAAAATGAGCGCTATAGGGTGCAGAAGGGTCTCGCAACTGGTAGCCTTCCGCTGGTTCCAAGCTCATTCTCCCTTTTGCCATTACGCTCAGCGCCCTTTCGCTCTTGCCATGGGTAGTTTCCGGCTATAATCCCTTTTTTGGCTATGAAAACGACCATATTATTTTCATCTTATTGTCAATCATACCCGACCCCCTGCGATAAAAGATAGACTCAGTGATGAGGTGGGCGGGAATTGCTGTCTTATCACCTGATTTTCTATCACAAAAAACAAGAAGTTCATTGGCTGAAAAACTTAAAACTTAAAACTGCGGCTCTGCCGCGTTAGTTGATAATGCAGCGCCCCTTCGATCTCCTTCAGATGCTCTGCATCTTTAACCTTTTGCCCCTCAAGATCACGTACATAAAAAACATCCGCTATCTGATCGCCCTTTGTGGCGATTTTGGCAATGCGGATATCTAAGTGGAGATCAAACAGCGTTTTTGTAATCAGGTAAAGGAGCCCCACCCGGTTATCTGTAAATACCTCAATCAGGGTAAAGAAGTCAGAGGCGCTGTTATCCATAACGACCTGAGGGGACCGGGAGGATTTTTCATGATGGGCGAGAACGGATGACGCCCTTTTCCGTCCCAAACGATAGGCCAGGGAAAGTTTGCCTTCGAAAGTACGTTCCAAATCGTATCTCACCTGCCGCCAGATTCTGTCCGGGTCAATGGGGTCGAGGGGTTTGGTTGCCTTAAAGATATCCACAGCGGTCCCGTCTTTCCAGGTATAGATATCGGCGGAAAGGATGTCGACACTGTTCAGGGCCAGAACGCCGGCCATATCCGCGAACAACCCCGGCCTGTCTTTAGCCAAAAATGTGATCTCAGAGCAATCCTCCACAGGGTTCTCACGAGCATTGAAGGAGAAAACAGGCCCTGCATCATTTTTCAACGCCTCCCTCATGCTCTGAGCCATTCCAATATGGCGGACAATATCCCGGGGCGTGCCGGCCAGGAGATACCTTGGCGACATTACCTCAAAAAAAGGATCCGGATCTATGCCTTCATTTTGCACGGATATCCGACGAATCCGATCCATGGTTTGTTGAACCTTTTGCGAGACATCGACGGTTGCTAGTTCTCCCCGTATAAGGATATTGAGGACTTTGAAAAAGAGCTCCTGAACCAGATTGGCAATCCAATCGTTCCAGGCCCTGGGACCGGTTGCCGTCGAATCGGCCCACGTGAGCAGGTAGAGCATGCGGAGCCTATCGGGATCGCCGATAATGCGGGTACACTGTACGACCGACTTTTCGTCGCTGAGATCCCTTCGTGTTGCGGTTTCCACCAAGAAGAGATGGCGCCTGATCAAGAAAAGAACGTCTTTAGCTGCTTTTTCGGGGTAATGTATCCGTTCCAAAATTTTATGGGCTATCTCTGCTCCCCTTGCAGCATGTTTCGGGCCGACCTTGCCGATATCATGGAACAGCGCCGCTAAAAAAAGCGGCTCGGGGTCGGGGAGTTCCAGAAAGATATCCAGGAGGAGCATCTCCTTCCGTGTATGGATGTCCTTGAGGCGCCTGATCGTTTCAAGGGAATGTCGCCCGACCGGAAACGTGTGGTAGGCATCAAATTGAACCCGGTTTTCGATCTTTCCAAATTCCGGGACAAAGGCCGACAAAAAACCAATCTCTTGCATCTGGATCAGAACATCAAATGCGTGGTCGCCATTTATGATTTTGAGGAAATCCCCGGCCGTTTGTTCCGATCTTCTGAAGTTATCATCCACGAGGGACAGAAACTCCGAAACCAGCCTGCGTGCCTCCATGGAAAGAGGATACCCTGTTTGCGAACTCTGTTCGAATACGGTCATCAGCATGAGAGGATCAGAAAGAATGACGGTAGCTGAATCGAATCTTATTTCTCCCTGGTAAGTATGAAAGCCCTTGACCACGTCCAGTGCTTCGGACTTTTTCCACGGGCCTCGCCCTTTTGGCAGATGGGTCTTGATAAAGGTGCGGTTCAAGGCCTTGACGGCGGCCATGGACGCGTGGAGATTTCCCATGAATTGCTCGACCGCCAACAGATCCTTGCAATCCCGGTAGCTCAATCTCAATGCGATCTTTTCCTGGTATTCGAAGTTCAGTCGATCGTTTTTCCGTCCGGATAACTGATGTAGATGATTTCGAACAAGCCAGATGAAATCCAAATGACCTTTCAATGCCTTGTATTCGTTATGGGAGAGTTTACCCGAGTACTCCAGGTCTTTTGGCTCTACCAGGTTAAAAAACGCCTTGGCCAACCAGAGGATGTAATGATAGTCTCTCAGCCCCCCGATACCGTCTTTCAGGTCGGGTTCCAGTACAATACTGGCATCACCCTTGACATCCATCCTGACCTGATACAAATCTTCCAACCATCTCCCAAATATGGTTTTCCTTTTTGAAACAACCTTTTTTTGAAGGCTTTCCATCAGATCAAGGAACAACAGGGAATCGCCGCATAAAAAGCGGGCATCCATTATGGAGGTAAGAACTTCGAAATCATCCCTGGAAAGTTTTACGCAATCCTTGATGGTGCGTGTTCCATATCCAAGATCAAGGCCCAGGTCCCACAGAGGATAAAAAATTTCCTCCGTCAATCCTTTGGCCAAACCCGGTATCTTTGGGCCAAACATGACCAGGACGTCAATGTCCGAATGAAGTGAAAGCTCCTCTCTGCCGTAACCGCCCACTGCTAAAAGGGCAAATGGAGTCTTTTTGGAGAAAAGGCGATGACCCGTTTGGCTCTCCTGGAGGCTTGCCCGGAAATACTGATCCACATCTCTGGTATGATGTGCCCGAAAATCGCCCATGGTTTGAGATGTCAGCAACATGGAGAGCAACTGTTTTCTGGATTTCTTGAGCTCTTCAAATGCAGATATCATTTTATCACTTTTATTTCGTTGTAGAAAACCACCCCCTCGGGGGGTGGTCAGAGTTCAACGGCTTTGCCAGTTGAACATACATAACTCATAATAAGCTCCGTGATGTGTTGTCCCCACAAC
>JAFCZI010000060.1 GCA_019314425.1 Deltaproteobacteria bacterium
TCAATACTTCATATGAAAATCGAATGGTTGCCCATTTCAGGTCACTCTTTAACTCGTACAAACCTTATGTCGAATATCCAGTGTGCAATAAAATGAGTTGACAAACATAACCCAAGAGGGTACCTTCTTTCTCACGAAATATCAACTTTATTTTCGAGCCGAAGTGGCGGAACTGGTAGACGCGCTAGGTTCAGGGTCTAGTGAGTGTATGCTTGTGCGAGTTCGAGTCTCGCCTTCGGCACCATTTTTGAGAAATGGCCGCAATTCTGATCAGGATTGCGGCTTTTCTTTTTTCAACAATCCTGCCTCATCCCGCAAATATCGTGAGCATTTCCCCATTGACACGCAAGTGCAAATCCCGTAGACAATTAAAAACCTGTTTCTCCCTGCCATGCGAAAGAACATGGAACCAAATAGCCTACAATGAGGAACCCATCATGAAAGAATTGGAAAAGCTGCTGGAGCGGATTATTCAAAGAATTAATATCAATTTGCGGGAACTTGATTACGATGTAACGCCATTTATCAAAAATCTGGTGTCCCTGAATCAGATGGTCAAGTTCTATGCCCTCTACGGCATTACCCCCAACCATCCCCTTGATTTTTCGTTCAAACATTCCAGCTTGGCCGGCAGTTATTTTTTGGGGAAAATCCGTACCCGAAATTCGATACTTTACAAAAGCGATATTCGGGGCGACGAACTAAAACACCAGGGGGATGTATTTCATTATCAAAAGTTTGAAATCCCCATAACCAGAGATGAAGACGTTGACATCGAAGACAGTTTTCTAATCAAAACCCTGGTTCATAATTTTTCACACGACCCGGAAACCCTGGAAAGATTCTTTATCAGGGACACCATATCAACCCATTATGCCAATATCCACGGCGCTCCGATGGACGGGTGTTTTTTGGGACCGTTTGCCACCGTTGACCTGACCACCATGCGGGATTGCGTCATCGGGGCATTTTCATACGTCCAAGCCGGCGAAGTCGATCATCTTAAGGTCGATCCCGGAACCGTGTGGGTCCGTAGTCCTGATATGTTCAACTTTCAGTACCGGTATCCCGTCGACCGTCTGAACGATTACATTTATTTTGCCAAAAACGCCCCCCCTCAGGGGATATTCATCGATTTTGTGGAGGACCGCAAGGAAGACTTTGAGCAGATTTTTAATGCAGTCAATGTCGAACAACCCGCATCGGTGCCTGAAAGCAGCTCTCTGAACCGTTTTTCGGTGATCAAACCCAAGATCCACATCGGCGAAAATGTCCTGGTCGCCCAGCGTGCCTACCTCCAGAATGCGTGGCTCGGCAAAGGCGCCAACGCGCAGGAACAGTGCTACATCATCAACTCACGGCTTGAGGGATTTGATATCACCGCGCATGGCGCAAAAATCATTGAGGCTGATTTGGATAAAAATGTGTTCGTGGGGTTCAACGCTTTCCTGCGGGGTCGGTCGGACGCCCGGCTCAGTATCGGGCAGGAAAGCATCATCATGCCCCATACCATTATCGATATTAAAAAACCATTGACCATACCGCCCGGGCACCTGGTCTGGGGGCTGATTACAAACCCGAAAGAGCTTGAAACCAACAGCATTGCCCTCAAAGACTTATCAAAGATCAACGACGGCATGACAAAAGGCGATATGTCTTTTGAAGGGAGCGGAAACGGTTTCGTCACTGCCTTCCGCGAACGCATTCATCATATTCTCGATGCCAACGGGGCCTTCTTTGACGGCAAAACGAACAAAGGACATGCCCAAATGAACCAGAACATCTCCTTCAATACCATTCAGCCTTACCCGGACGGCGATTTGCAAGGGCTGTATCCGACCATTATAATTCAACCCTGATCCCTGGCTTCAACTGCTATTTTCTTTCATTGCCTCAAGGGTTTCCCATCGCTTGTAGGTTTTTTCAAGCTCGATTTCAATGGACCCAAGCCGCTCCTTGGCACCCGCGATTTCAGTGCTTTCTTTTTTGTAAAATGACGGCTCCGACATGCGGCCGAACAGCGCGGCATGTTCCTGTTCCAGGGATTCGATCAGGGACGGGATGGTTTCAAGCTCCCGGCTTTCCCGGTAGGTGAGTTTTTTTGAACTTTCCGGTTTTGGCTTGGGGTTTTTTTTGTGGTGTTTCCCAGGCTTGGCGGGGGATTTTTTTTCATCTTTCGGCTTTTGTTTGAGCCAATCGTCGTATCCACCGATGTATTCGGTGATCCGGCCGTTTCCCTCAAAAACAAGGATGCTCGTAACCAGGTTATTCAAGAACGCACGGTCATGGCTTACCAGAAGCACATTTCCTTGATAATTCAACAGGAGTTCTTCCAGCAGTTCAAGGGTTTCGGCATCCAGATCGTTGGTGGGCTCATCCAGCACCAGAAGGTTGGAAGGCTTCATGAAAAGACGGGCCAGCAGGAGCCGGTTTTTTTCTCCCCCTGAAAGGGTTTTTACCGGACTTCTCATCTGGTCCGGTGCGAACAGAAATTCTTTGAGATAACCCACGGCGTGTCTGCTTTTACCGTCGATAATGAGGAAGTCTCCCCCCCCCGTCACATTCTCAATTACGGTTTTTTCCGGATCCAGTTGTTCTCTTGTCTGGTCAAAATAGGCGCACTCGACCCGGGAGCCCAGCCTGAGATGACCTTCAGAGGGTTCCAGTTCCTTCAGCAGAACTTGGATGAGGGTCGTTTTCCCGCAGCCGTTGGGCCCCATAACGCCCACCTTGTCTCCCCGCAGAATGGTGGTGGAAAACGCTTTGATAATCGGGCGGTCATCATACTGGTAAGTCACATTTTTCGCTTCGAGGACGAGTTTTCCGGATCGATCGGCCTCCCGGGCCTGCATTCGCACCCGGCCGGTTTGTTCGCGTCGAGCCTGCTTTTCCTCGCGCATTTTCATCAGGGTGCGCACCCGGCCTTCGTCACGGGTTCGGCGCGCCTTGATGCCTTTTCGAATCCAGACTTCCTCTTTGGAAATCTTCTTGTCAAATTGCCGATCATGTTCTTCTTCAGACTCAATAAGGGCTCTTTTTCCAGCAAGGTAGGCGTTGTAACCACATGCCCAGCTGGTGAGACACCCTCGGTCAATTTCAATGATCCGGGTGGCCAGTTTTTCCAGAAATACGCGGTCGTGACTGACAAAAAGGAGGGCTTTTCGGTACTGAAGCAGAAAATTTTCCATCAATTCAATGGAGAGGATATCCATGTGATTGGTGGGTTCATCCAACAACAGCAAATCAGGGCCTTCCGCGAGGGCCTTCGCCAGAAGGACTCTTCGCTTCATGCCGGCTGAAAGTGTTTGGAACTCCGCATCCGGCGGGAGGTTAAGCCGGGTGATAATTTTTTCGACCCGGGGTTGAATTTCCCAGGCTCCCTGCAAATCTTTGGAAAGAATGCTTTCCAGGCCGGAAGAAACCACCTCAATAATTTTGCCATTAAGATGCTGAGGGACTTCCTGCGAGAGGGTTCCCATCCGTAGGCCGGGCTTGCGGAATATGTCTCCGGAGTCCGGCTTGATCTTATTGTTGATCAGATTTATCAGGGTGCTTTTCCCGGCGCCGTTTCGGCCCACCAGGCATATCCGTTCCCCTTGCTCGATTTGAAGATTGACGTTGTCGAGGATCAACGGCCCGCCAAACGCCACGCTGATGTTTTGAAGACTCAATATTGCCATATTGTTACCTGACGCAGGCTGTGCCCACAACCCAAATGGCCTCACGCAAAGACGCAAAGGTTTTCTTGTTTTTTGTGACAGAAAAATAGGAAACAAGGTACTAAAGCGGCAAAGCCGCAGTCTTAGATTTTAAGTTTTAGGTCTTTCTACTTCCAGGTCTCTTTCATGAAGAAGGTGCAGATGAGCGCCAGAAATGATGAAATCAGCAGAATCAGAAGCGGGGTCGAATAGCCCTCAAGGGCGTATCCCGCTTCTGTTTTGGGCTATGAATCCAGGACTTGACCGAACAATGGCATAAACACCCAGACATGCCAACGCCAGCACCCAGAATATCAGCCATCGAAACCTTAATACTTTGGTAACAGAGTCATGGACCTTCTGCATCTTCCTTTTTGAGATGGGGTCATTTTTTCCTGAAAAGACGGATGGTTTAGTCATCAAAATCCCCGGCCGGACCCTTGTCTGAATCCAGCCCTTCCGCCCGTTCATGAATCCTGGCTTCGGTCCATTGGGTGGGGTCCTCGATGCGCGTACCTTTTGGCCCCAGGTCATAAGAGCCAGCCTCCAAAATCGCTTCCAGAGCCAGGGACGCGGTGTCCTGAGCATTAAATACCCGGGTTAGCAGACCATAAACGAAATCCTCCACCCCTTTGGCCATTCGTTCACGAATTTCAATGGGTTGGGCCAGTAGTTTGTTCTCGAAGGGCAGGTTGAGTTTCTTATAGTTTCCACCCTTAATGTCCTGTACCTTCGCATAGGCCACCATTTCCCGCCACATCTCCTCGCTCATCCCGGCATCCGGCATTTTAACAAATTCGCCCCCCTCATCCAGTATGGCATTTCCGAAATCATTGACCTTGACGCCCCACGAGATCATCTGCAGCGCCGTTGCCACATTGGCTTTGGTGGTATGCGTTTCCTGAACAATGCACCTGAGGCGTTCCGAATTATTGCCGGAGGTACCATGCTGTGCGCCGGACACATTGTATTTGGCAAGCGCCTCATGAATCTGTGCGGTGAGCGGCACCTGAATACCCTCATCGCTCTGTTCGATACCGTGGGTGGTGCCGTTGTTGAGGGCGATCCAATCGGGAAAGATATCGTTTGCGTTGAGCCCTTGAATCAGGAACAGGGCCTCGTCCGGGGTTGAAAGACCCAGTGTCCCCTTGATTTCGCCAATTTCCGTTTCATACCCGGCCCAGTCGGGCAGATAGGCATGGAGCGCCAGGTTGGCCAGAAGGTTCTCCTGGTCCGGCATGTGAGAGGCATCGATGGCAATAGAGGTCATGCCCGCTTCAAACATGGTGGGGATTTCGACCCTGGCCTCTTCAACGTCTTTGTCGCTTTTGATACCGTAATGATCCGCGTGGATGGCTACGGGAACGGTGATACCCAGTTCATTCACGACGGCATCCACCTGCCGGGCGATGTTCCAGTAATTGACTGGACAGTACGCGCTGCGGCCGCCCTCGGATTTGGCAATTTCCAGAAGGATGGCGGCGTTGGCCCGCTGAGCCGCCATTAATGCACCGCGAATGACAAAGTGGTTGCGACCGTTTGCCGCAATGGTCATGGCGTTGCCCTTTTTGATCATAGCGCGATCAATGACCTTGCCGCTGACAATCAGCGCTCTGGAATTGGGAAACAACCCGACAATGTTGGGGGGACGACCGATCTTGAGTGCATTTTCAAATGCTTCGGATACGGTTCCTTTTTTTGAAGACATGACAAACCTCCTTTTTTGTTTGATCCTCCATTTTTTGTTTGATCCTCCATTTTTTGAACACCCTCGGTTTCCTTGCGGATTTTTTCTAAAAGAGCGGCATTTTCAGAAGCCAGTTTTTTGGCTTTCCGGAAATGGAACATGGCTTTTTGAAATCGACCGAGCTTTTTAAAATAGACGCCAAAGTTATAATGGGCAAGCGCCAACTGCTTTTCCCTGCCATAACACACGCCCAGGTGATAATAAACACCGTTTTTGACGGGGTTAAGATAAGATAGCTTTTTGAATATGCGAAGGGCTTTTTTGGTTTTCCCCTGTTCTTCGTAAAGGACGCCCAACACTAAAAGTGTCGCCTTGTTCCCATGGTCCAACTCAAGGGCCGTTTTAAGAACTCTCACGGCTTTTTTCTGCTGACCATCCATTAAGTACGCCTCTCCCAGCGTTCTCAGGATGGGGATGAATTCCGGCTGTTTTTGCCGGGCTTTTTTGAGGACACCGATGGCCTCGGGATATTTGTTTTCCCTCATGAAAACAATTCCCAGCCCCAATTGTGGCAACCACGCTTCGGGATCTTTTTTCAGGGTATTCAGAAATTTTTTTTCCGCATCTTCGGGCTCTTTGCAGATGGCCACGACAAGGGTCCGGAATGCCGGAAAAAGTGCTTTCAAATAAAAGGCTTCCTGACTCAAGGTCAACGGCTGATCATTGCTGGACAGAGATTCAAGGTTGCTCATCCGCTCGGGTCCGGTGGGGTGGGTCAACAGATATGGCGGAGTTCTCCCGGTTCCCCGCCAGCTTCCCTTCTGGATTTTTTCAAGGGCGGTAATCATTGCTGTTGAATCAAAGGTGGACGGTCTGATGTACTTGTAGCTCAACTGGTCTGCCTGCCGTTCATCCTCTCGGCTGAAATGATACTGGGCCTGCATTCCAGCCGCCATGGTGCCGGTGATAAGCGCGGCGGCCAACGGCCCGCCAATGAGTATGCCAGCCAGGATTCCCGCCATGGTGCCGACCCCGATATCTTTGCTTTGATCGATCCGCTTAGACAGGTGCCGCGCGGCAATATGCCCGATTTCATGACACACGATCGCCGCCAGTTCGTCCACCCGATCCATGGCCTCAATGAGACCGGCATAGAAAAAAATGTGCCCACCGGGACCGGCAAACGCGTTGAGGGTGTCGTCGTTGATAATATAAAATTGAAAAGGGAACGGTTTTGTTTCAAGGGGTGCCAGAAGATAATGCCCCAGATCATTGAAGTATTTGCAGACGAACGGATCCGAAACCAGTTCATACTGGCCGCTCACCTGAAAGAAAAAGGCCTGGCCCATTTTCCATTCGTCTTCTATGGAAAGGGCCCAGGCGTTTGATTTAAAGGGGAAAGAGCTCCAGCACAGTAAGGCGGCGATCAAAAACGAAATGCTTCGTCTGTAACGTAAATGGCCTGTCATATTCGCCCTCATGCCGAGACCCTACCCTTCGAGACTTACCTCCGGGGCCTCGACCCAGAGCCCTTCCAGGTCGTAAAATTCCCTGATGGGCTGATAGAAGATGTGAATAACCACTTCGCCATAGTCCAGAAGAACCCAGTGTCCTTCCTGCATGCCTTCAATGCCGTAGAGAGGTATTTCCCGCTCCTTCAATGTTTTTTGCAGATGCCGTGTTATGGCCTGCACCTGCCTCGTGGAGTTTCCTCCCGTGATCAAAAAATAATCCGCAATGCTGGTGAGGTCTTCCACATGCAGGAGGATGGGATCAATGGCTTTTCTTTCCAGAATAGTCGTAAGACATAGTTTTGCTTTTTCGATGGAGGTCATCACTCAGGTACAATCCTTTTTTAATGATGTAAGCCCTGACTGTTTCAGGGACAAGAAAATGGATGGACTTATCTTCTTTTACCATGTTTCGAATATTTGTCGAGGATATTTCCATCAGGGTCGTCGTTATGAGAATAAGGGTCCTGCCGGACGGGGCCACAAAAACATTGGGGGGCCTCTTTTCCGATTTTTCGACACCCAGGTCCGAAAAAATAGCATCCAGCCCGTGGTTTCGGACACCGGCCCGGGAAAGAATTACAAAATGGGCATAGTCAAAAAGCTGCTTGTAATTCCGCCATGTCCTGATTTCCAGAAAAGCGTCCATCCCCAGAATAAAAAAAAGCTCCGGTGCGGGACCAAAGATTTGGTGAAGCTCTCTGAGGGTCTCGATGGAATAGGAAAACCCGGGCCGGTTTCCCTCCAGGTCCATGGCTTCAAGCCGCGTCGAACAATCTGCGCCCAACCGGACCATGGCCAGCCGGTGGTGAAAGGGCGTTACGGGGCTTTTGGCTTTGTGCGGGGGCAGAGCGGAGGGCATCAGGTAGACCTTTTCAAGCCCCAGATGAAAACCCACTTCTTCCGCTGAACGTAGATGCCCCAGATGAATGGGGTCGAACGTGCCCCCCAGGATGCCCAGTTTCAAGAAATGACTCCTACTCCCTGATTTGTCCCTGCCCGTAAACCACAAACTTGGTAGTGGTAAGTTCCTCCAGCCCCATGGGGCCGAAGGCATGGAGCTTGGACGTGTTGATGCCGATTTCCGCGCCAAGACCCAACTGGCTTCCGTCGTTAAACCGCGTGGATGCATTCACCAGAACCACGGAAGAATCCACCTGGGCCAGGAAACGCTGTGAACGCTCGTAATCATTGGTGATGATGGCTTCCGTATGCTGCGATCCATACGCTTCGATATGGTCCAGCGCCTCATCCATACTGCCGACCACTTTTACCGCCAGCACCAGGTCAAGGAATTCCGCAGGCCAGTCCGATTCAGTTGCGGCCACGGCGCCGGGCACCAGAGCAAGGGTTCGGGGACATCCCCTGATTTCAACACCGGCTGCCTCATATTGTTGGGCCATTTCAGGAAGAAAATCGGAAGCCGCATCCTCATGAACCAACAGGGTTTCCAGCGCATTGCAGACACCGGGTCTCTGCACCTTTGAATTGAAGCAGATGGCTTTGGCCATTTTGACCGAGGCGGATTGATCCACATAAATATGGCAAACGCCCTTGTAGTGTTTCAATACCGGAACCCGCGAGTGTTCGGCGACAAAACGGATCAATCCCTCTCCACCCCTGGGAATGATGACGTCAACCTCATCATCGAGACTGATCAGCGCATTTACAGCCGCCCTTTCAGTGGTGGGAATCACCTGAACCGCTTTTTCGGGAATCCCCGCTTCGTGAAGGGCCTCCGTCAGCAGTTTACCCAAGGCCATATTGGAATGGATCGCCTCCGAGCCCCCTTTGAGGATAACGGCATTGCCGGATTTCAGGCACAGGGCCGCCGCATCCACGGTCACATTGGGACGGGATTCAAAGATGAAGCCAATAACGCCTAAGGGAATTCGGATGCGTCCCACCAGCAGGCCATTGGGCCGTTTCCACATGCCCGGCGATTCCCCCACGGGGTCGGGCAGCGCCGCGACTTCCTTGAGCCCGTCCGCCATGGCTGCGATAACCGCTTCGTTCAGGGTCAGGCGATCCAGCATGGCCGGGGAAAGGCCCGCGTCCCCGGCGGCCGATAGATCCTTCCGGTTTTCGGCGAAAATGGTTTCTTTATGTTCCAGAAGTTTCCCGGCCATTCTCAGAAGGGCATCATCTTTCTGATTCCTGCCCAGACTTCGCAATCCCCTTGACGCCGCCTTGGCATCCCTGGCCATGGTCTGAATCATGTTTTCAATCGACATGCCGCATCTCCTTCATCCATGTGTGCCGTCAAAACCAGGTTGTTTCGATGAATGACCTCGTCATCATGTTTAAATCCCAGAATGGACTCGATTTCAGTACTTTTTGCGCCCATGATTTTTTTGATGTTTCCGGAGTGATAACTGACCATGCCCACCGCCACGGGGGCGCCGTCTTCATTGATCAACAACACCGAATTGCCAACGCTGAATTGCCCCCGCACCCCTTTGATGCCCGAGGGCAGCAGGCTCTTCCCGTTTTCGAGAATGGCTTTTTCGGCGCCCCGGTCGATGGTGATTTCCCCTTTTGGAGATTTGGTAAACGCAATCCAGTGTTTGCGGCTGCACAGGGAAACCGGTTCCGGCAAAAACAGGGTTCCTTCCACATGGCCCCCGAAAAGACGCTTGATAATACCGGGCTTCAGACCGTTGGCGATGATGGTGGGGACCCCGGCAAGG
>JAFCZI010000061.1 GCA_019314425.1 Deltaproteobacteria bacterium
GTCGGGATCATAGTCTTTAAGGGGCAGTTTGATCAGCCCGTAATGATCGTAGCGGATGAGATACAACTCGTTTTTTTCCGTGAGCAGCATCCCGCGAAGCTCCTTTTTTTTATTCTCCGACACCTTGATATGTCGAATGCCGAGATTGGAGGAGATCGGGGTCTTTACCACAACCGGTTGGCCTTTGACCCGTTTCACATGAAAAACGTAATTCTCGGCATCTACCAGGAAAAACCCCTCATCGGAGGACTTCAAAATGGACACCTTTCCCGATGTCAGCCTTGCCGGAAAAAGAAAACCCACCTTCAGCAGCGCCGCTGTAAACTTCCGGCTCAGATCTTCGTCCACCCGGTTTGTGTCCACGTTGATAAATTCCATGCGGTCCTTCATCCGAAAAGCATCCTCGGGAAACCGTAGGCGGGCCCCCAGGGGTTTGCTTTCGAGCAACGGGTACACCGGTACGCGGGGTCGCCGATCCTGAATTTCACGGGGCTTCAATTGAAACACCTGCCGGTTGGCTTTCATATCTGCCTTAGTAAACATTCTATCGCCAATCACCAACGGAAGCTTTCCCCAGAGATCCATATTCTTGTAGTAAATAAAAGGGATCAGGCACTCAAAAGCCTCCCGGCTGTAGTTTTTACCGTCCTCATCCCGTGTGACAAAGCCGTGGCCTTCCCCCACCATTTCGCGATATACAAACTTCCGGTTAACCGGGCTGAAGAAAAGCTGGGTCTTTCCAATTTTGCGGTCAAATACCATTTGGTAAAGCGCTGGAAGAAAAAAGCTCATGACCACCACTGCCAATACCAGCAGGGCCAATCGAGAAATCCACGGGGTCATGCCGCCCTCCTGTTCCGATACCGATGGGCCGGGAGCAGCACCGCCGGAATAAAAAGGATGCTCAAGAGCGCCGGCCATGGAAACACCCGATCAAAGCTCTCATAACTGTTGCCCTGAAAGAAGATCCATATAAACCCTCCGGCAATGATCAGGCAGATCATTTTCCGCGACAACTGCGGTTCCAGGGTCACCAGGGCCGTCCCAAGATAAGCCGCCAATCCGGCAAAAAACCACGGGACAGCCGTAAACAGCCCGCTCATGGCGCCCTCGGCAGGGAAAAAGACGCGCAGTATTCCGTAAAGACAAAGACCGTCGAGGACCCCGATAACCATTACCGCCGCAAGGCCCACCAGAAGGGACAACAGCACAAGGGTGTTTTCCCGTATCGGCAGTTGCAGGGAGAGCCGAAAACGATGCCCAATCATCTCGGGTACGAACTGGGCCAAACCCAGGAGAACTCCCGTGATCAACATCAGATATTTAACGGAAACATAGTGCAAGGTCCCGATTTCAAAGGATCGGTACCAGATCATTTCCGCGTGTTCCACGCTGAACAGGTGATTGAGATGAACATAGAGGTATCCGAAGGCCGCCATATTCAGAGCCAGGACGATCCACCAGATCTTCCATAGCTTCAACCACTCTTTTTGTGCGATAGCCCGTAACATTGGAAATTCAGTACCTCCCTGTAAATCCCACAAAAGCATCCTCAAGATTCATCTCAACCCGGGTCAGCTCCGCAGCCATGCCCATGGACTGCATATGAGCCTCAACGGTTTCCCGCGACTGAAAGGAATAGAGGGATACCGTATCGCCGAATATCTCCACATTCCGAATGACATGATCTTTTTCGGGAATGTTGGGGCACCCGTTTTTACGAAACTGATACTGTTTGAACCGGGTCCTGAAATCCGAAAGGGACGTTTGATGGATTGCGCCGCCCCGTTCCAGAAAAATCACCTCATCCACCAACTGCTCCAGGTCCAGCACCACGTGGGACGTTATGAACACGGTTTTGGCGCCGTCTGATGTATATTCCCGCAAGTAATCAAGAAAAAGCCGCCGATACCCGGCATCCAGCCCCATGGAATAATCATCCAGGATCATCAGATCGGGCATCTGCGCGAAAATGAGCCCCAACACCACCTGAGAACGCTGGCCGCAGGACATATTGCGGATCATATGATCTTTTTCGAGCCCCAATCGGTCCACCAGATCGTAATAGACCCGACGGTCCCATTGGGGGTAAAAAGCGGCGTAGAACCGCTCAATTTGAGCAATGGTCATGAAATCGTAGGCCAGATGGCCCTCAAAAAGAAGACCGATCCTTGCCCGGGTGGCAGGGGAAAGATTGTGGGAATTTTCTCCGAACACCCTGCAACGACCGGATGCCGGGCGCATGAATCCCATCAGGATCTTGATGAGCGTGGTCTTGCCCACGCCGTTTTTGCCCAGCAGCCCGAAAATCTTGCCGGCCGGTACGGAAAAACTCAGATCCTCGTAAATGGACCGTTTGCCGTACCGGTGAGCAAGGTTTTCCACTTCAATGACGTTTTCCATGATCTCAAATCCCATTACAATGGATTGAATCCCCTATCAGTTATCAGTTGTCAGTTGTCAGTTCACGGTTTTTTCAACCGTGAACCGATAACCGGAAACCGCTATTGCACTATTTCATATCCACGGCCTTAATCCAGATCACCGCGTCCCTGGAACATTTCTTCCCTTTATATTTGTAATCGGGATCCAGGTCCAAAGCGGCAAAGCCCCACCAACCGGCCTTGGGTATACCGAAGGTAAAAACCCCGTTGCTGTCGGCAATAATGGTCTGGAGCACGAAGGCATCCTGAGGCGCTGTTGCGTTTGCCTCCTTTGCAAAAGCGTTTTTGTCCAGCAAGGGTTTGTGGTTCAGGTACTCGATTTCGATCTCAGCGCCGAGCACGGTCTTGCCCTTACACATAACAACACCCTGGAACACATTCCCGGTCCATCGGTCGTATGGTTTGGACAGCGGAACGATCTCGGTCGGAAGTCCAACAGGTTCCATCCAGGCACCGGGCTCACCGCCCACATTGATGATCACCTTGGTGTTTTGTTTGATATAAAATTCCTCGTTCGCTTCCCAGTAAGGCTCGGGAATCAGGCAAAAGACATGATCTCCGCCGCGGACGCTGTATTCCGTGGCCCAGGCCTTTCCCGAATTGGTCAGGCTGGTCCAGGTGATCGGTTTTAGTTTTTCGAGCAGATCCGTCTTCTTGGGCGTGTTTTCCCCTCTGGATCGGATTACGTAGAACTGCTCGGGTTTGCCCATGTCCATGGTATGGCCCGCCTCAAAGGGATGGGTAAAAACCAGAACAACGGGGATCTTGCCGCCCTTGTTCATGGCGGCTTCCGGGGTATAAATCATCTGAAAATGCGCAAAGGCGGGAATACTCATTGCCATCACCGCCAGGCCCAATAACATCGCTGCAAATTTCTTCATCGAATAAACTCCTTTCTTGATATGTTTCTCAATTTTCCTTAAAATTATTCTGTGATATCCTTTCCTTCCACTTCCACCAGATGCCCGGGACCCGCGTCAAACTGCACCTTGTAGGGGCCTGTGGGCATGTCGAACGTAAATTCACTGTCTTCGTCCATTTTGCCCTTGATGAGCACATTTTGCGCCGCATTTACGACCCTTATTTCAACACCGGCTGCCGAAGACCCATCAGAGAACCCTCCCTCGCAGGTCACAGTGCCGTCCCCATTGTTGTAACAGGAACACAGCGGCGTATGGGCAAATCCAGGGCTTGCCGCGAACATGCACGCAACGACGAGAATCATTGCGAAAAACGCCTTTTTCATTTCTTTCACCTCCTTTCTCTTAGGTTAAATCAGAACTTTTCTTTACAAACCCCATAATGACGGTGATGGACAGGGCAAGCCCGTAAAATGCAATCATGGCTTCCGTTCCGGTCAATCCCAGGGCAGTCCCCCCTGAAAAAACCAGCGTCGCCACGAAGATTCCCAAAATCATCGGGTAGATCATGGAAAAAATCATCCACTTGATGGAACCCGTCTGGATTTTCACCATGATGGACGTGGCGATACAGGGAGGATAGAGCACCATGAAAAGCATCAGGGCCAGCGCATGCAAGGACGTGAATCCGGATTCTTTCTCGTTCATCCGTTCCTCCAGGGTCTCCGCCCCTGTTTCGCCCTGGTCATAGAGCGCCCCAAGAGTAGCCACGCTGCTCTCTTTTGCCGCAAAAGCGCTCAATAAAGCCACATTGACCTTCCAATCAAAGCCCGCATATTGGGTCGCAGGAACCAGAAATTGTCCGATGCGGCCCAGAAAGCTGTTGTCGATCTTTTCTTTTTTGATTTCCCGAAGCAGCTTTTTCCGAGCCTTGAAAAGTTTCTTAAAGGCCCTGTTCACCTTTTTGGCCGCCTTATCTTTGCCGGGCCTTACGATCTTGAAAAAGACCGGGTTTTTTTCTTCGAATTCTCTGTTTAAGGCCAGCGAAGCTTCTTTACCTTTCACGCCCATCTTTTTGCCCTTGTATTCGTCCCAGTAAAGGATCAGCCCCATGAGGTTGTGGCCCTGCAATTGTTCGGCATAGGAATTCCCTTCAATTTTGTGGTAAAAGGCGGCAATCACCCGTTCCTCCTGCTCAACGTAATGGACCTTCCGTTCATCGCTGATACCCGGAAACTGGAGCAGCACGAAAATCACCACGGCCACGGCGGCCACAATGGTGATGATCTTCCGAACAAAGAGCCAGACCCGCTCTACTGCGCGACCGAAAACGCCCCGAAAAGTGGGCAGATGATAAGGGGGCATTTCCATGATAAAGGGGGCCGTGGACTTTTCCTTGAGCACGGTGAGGGTTAAAATCTTGGCCACCGGCAGGACCATCAGCAAACTGATGGTGGAGATAAAGAACATGGCCATGCCTTTATGCCCGACGAAATAGATATTGATCAAAAGGATATAGAGCGGCACCTTGGCCAAACAGTTCAACAGGGGAATGATCAGGATGGTCGCCATTCTTGATCTTTCATCGGGAATGCCTTTGGTGGACATGACGGCGGGAACCGCGCACCCTCCCACGTAGATTCCGCCTAAAACCATGGGAAGCGTGGAAGACCCATGCAGCCCGAATCTTGAAAAGAGCCGGTCCAGAATAAACGCCATTCTGGGCATATAACCGCTGTCTTCCAAAATGGCGATGAGGCCGAACAGGATAAAGAAAATGGGAATATAGTTTAAGAGCGCGTTGATGCTGTCCACAAACCAGAGGGAAAAAGCGCGGGCCAGGGGAATCTCGATAAAACCCGGGGCCGGGGACAGGGCCGCCGTGATATTTCTGATCTTGGCCAGCAGGGGCCAGGTATAGTTGGTCAGATTGTAGCCTTGAACAATGGATAGATAATAGAGCAGGTAGAGAACGCCCACCAGAATCATGGGCCCCAGAAAACGGTTGCACACCACGCCGTCAATCTTGTCGGACATGGGCCGCTGGTTGCCCGTTTTCGGCGTCACGCAAGCATTGCCGATGGTTTCAGCCAACCGGTACCGGGCATAGGCGATGTGTCTGGCGGGCAATTCCTCGAATTGCGACTCGAATTCTTCCCGCTTTTTTTTCACAAATTCCATGAAAGGACCCGGCTTCAAAAGCTTTTCCTGAATATATTTTATGGCTTCATCATCCTCCTCCATGAGCTTAATAGCCAGCCACCTGAGCGGGTAGTCCATTGAACCAAGCGCATCACCTGAAAGCCTGGTTTCAATTTCCTTTATGAAGGGCTCCATGGGGCCGTAGTCAATATGCATACCCCCGGGAGAAGCCTCGGATTGAGCGACACGGGAGATGGAAGCCAGCAGCTCCTTTTTACCCCGTCCGGCTTTGATGGTTGTCTCAACCACGGGTACGCCCAAACGGCGCTCCAATTCCTCGCTGTCAATCCCGATGCCCCTTCGTTCCGCCACATCCATCATATTGAGCTCAACAACCAGAGGGAGCTCCATTTCCAGCAGCTGAAGAGACAAATAGAGGTTCCTTTTCAGGTTTGAGGCATCCGACACATTGATCACAACCGACGGATTTTCCTCCAGAAGGAACCCTCGCGTCACCCGCTCTTCAAGGGAATACGACGTCAGGCTGTAGGTGCCGGGAAGGTCCACCACCTCCATCTTTAAGCCGTCATGGCGGTAATGACCGATCATTTTTTCCACGGTGACGCCCGGATAATTGGCCACATGCTGTTTGGCCCCGGTAAGAGCGTTGAACACCGTGGATTTTCCGCAATTGGGCTGCCCGGCGAGGGCGACCAGGGTCAATCCCTCCTTCATGACAGGGTGACCTCCACATACCTGGCTTCATCATGGCGCAGACTCAAGAAAAACCCTCCCAAAGACACTTCCATCGGGTCCTCAAGGGGGGCGTTACGGAGCACCTTGATCGTCGAGCCGGGATATACGCCCATGTCCAAAAGGCGTTGCCCCAATTGATCGTGAATCATCAGTTTCTTTATTCGGCATTTATTCCCCGGTTTCAGTTGGTCTAATGTCATGGGTTTTTTCTCCTCGTTATTAACTAAAAAATTCAGCGTTCCTATTTAATTTATAAACTCCTCTTTATATTTTGCATACAGACGTTAATTCGTACGTCAACGGCTTATTAGTGGCTACTAAGTTAAAGAGCAAGACCTAATTCGCATGCCAATTTTTTTTTGTCAAGTTTTTTTTCGGATCTCGGTTGCTTTTTTTTTGGCGCCGCAACTGCAATTGGCACAATCGCCATTGCATCCACAACCGCGACCCTTTGGAACAACGAGAACCTTACTGCCGTCCGGCGCCATCTCAAAACCTTTTTCCCCCTTGAAAAATAGACAATCGGCCAGTACGCTCCCCTGTTGAAACCGGCATCGAAAAGTGCTGCAACCAAAGCTGTGAACCTCCCGCAAATCCTTCGTGTCAATGAACACCCGCCCCTTGCCATCGTACTTTTCGCGCATCAAATGGATCAGCTCCCAAGCGGAATTCCCATCAAAATCCCCCTTCGGTATGAGATGCAGGTTGCCGTTGCTCTTTTTGTGTGCCACTCGAAAATTGCTGCTCATATCAATTCCTCCACAAAAACGGTTTGTTTGCTACTAACCTTTTCCCGAATCGATCAGGTTTTCGTGGCAAACTTTGATCCAGCCCGGACGCGTTCACAACCCGTTAATCTATCGGCAATGATTCGATCAATCTCCTTGCTGACAGCGTTATCAGCCGTCAGTCGGGAACCGATATTAATGGTTCCAAAGCCTTTTTTTCTGAATTCGGCACGTCTTTTGGCCGACCAAAATTCCGAGAACGGCGCTTTGCCTGAATATCCTTTCATTTGCTTCCCTCCCGATTTTGTAAAACCTTCAGTTGTCCGACACATAAACGCCCCCTTTCCCCGATACGGCCTGCGCAATGGCGCTCAAACTGGAACTGGCCAACAAACGGACCGGCTTCTTGTACTTTTTCCCCAACCTTTTGACCAGGGTGCAAGCCGCATGGCTGTTGCAGGTGACCGGGCAAAGCACCATGTCCGCGCGTTTGAGTTGGCTTTCAAGATTTTTCACGCCTTTTTGCATATAGCCGTCATGGTATTCAAATATGCCGTTGCTCCCTTCAATCACTTGACGATAGAGAGATTCCATCTTTGTTAGTCCGCCAACCATCAGAACACGCCTTTGGCAGAGGTCGTAGGAAGGGCAAGCCTCATCACACCGGTTAATCCGGAAGGCCTCTTTGATGAGCTGCTCCGCTTCCCCTTGAAGGGACGCGCCTGCTTCCCTCTGTTCCGCGAGTGCTCCGGAAAGCCGGCGGTTCTGCGTCTCGAGATCCGTCAACAGCATATCCCGTTGTTCCATTTTTTCCGACAGATGTTCCAAATCCGCACTCAGACGCTCGTTTTCCCCTTCAAGACCTACCGTTGCCCGTACCGATTTCAGTTCTGAAAGCGCCTGCGCCAACCGGTTTTTCTCTTTTTCGGAATCAGCCAGTCGAATGTGCAACGCTTCAATGGTTTTTTGAAGTTTTACAGTCTCTTTTTGCAGGGTTTTCCTGGACCGCGCGGACTCTCGGGTTTTGGCGCTCATTTTAACAGCCTCTTCCCGGTGAAACGTCAACTGCTGCTTAAAACGGGCGCTCTGTTCCACGTTCCCGTGCATGGACATGTGGATGGCCCCGAAGATCTCTCTTATGGATTTAGCCGAGAGATCCGGTCTTATGGCTGCGGCCCAGAAAGCGCCCGCATATTTCCCCGCATAAAAACAGGATGCCCAGTGCCCCATGAACACCTTTTCATTCAGGTCCCTCAGAGACACCGTCTCCCCATTGAACTTACGATTGAGCAGACGGTCCACCTGCCCGGACACCCGGTTTTCCGTTTCCGAACTGCCCACCAGCATCTCGTGGATTTCAAAAAGGCTTTTCCGCTTGGAAGAAATCCCCGCCTTTTTGAGCACCTGCTTCTGCTCCGAAAAGGTGAGGCAGGTCCCCACCACCGGGCATTTGAAAAATGGGTCGATTTCCCAGAATCTCAGCGCGGGCCGGTGCCGGGGCGTGGAATGGTTTTCAGGCAAATCGAGACGTCTTTCCCTTTGCGTGATTTGCAATTTTGCAATCCCCCTGTTTTCCATAAACAGTTCCTCCTTTTTTCCAGTATTTTGTTTTTGTGTCTCTGCAATCCCCTTTTTCCGTTTGTAACCAATAAAAAAGGCGCAATCCCATGGTTTTCTCCATGACATTGCACCTTCACTTCCTCCGCGCCCACAAGCAGGCCGGAGGCCGTAAGATATCCCTGTAACCGTTTACGGTTACACATCCTTTTTGTTTCTATTTCAGATCGATCAATACGTCAGTGAGTTTCTTTCGCAGTACTTCAAGCCTTTTGGATTTAAACGCTTTCCTGCTTTCCTCCAACACCTCAATGGCCTCCCTGATGGCGTCCTTCAATACCCCTTCTCCGGATTGAGGGACGTAAGGGCACGCGAGGTTTTCCATTTGAAATCCGTCCGATTGCTGCGCCACGATGGAAGCCATGAGAAAGCGATGGGAATCGATCATTTCATGCAGTTCCCGTACGCTTCGATCAACCGCTGCCATGGGAGCCCTGTTGCTTGAATTCATTTGTTCTATTTTCCTAGCATAGTTTTATTGTTCTAACTCAAAATTCAAAAAAAATGCCCAATACCTCAAGGCCTGTTTGGCCGAGCCCCAACGCTGTGTTTCGATCTATCAGCCCTATGGGGGATCATTGAAATTCTCCTCCCGTGAAGAACGGTCCCGTTCCAGGGACGCCGTCCGTTCCATGAATTCACAGGAAAATTGTTCGGATTGTCTAACGCACTTGTCCGGGCTCCACGGTTCACGCCGATATTCCTCGAAACGTTCGAGCCAATCCTCACCGACCCGGGGACAAGCCTGAATAAACGCCATGAAGTCCGTCATGCTATCAAGAGTTCCGACACTGAGGGCATGTTCCATCTTACAGGCCTCTTTATCGGCGGTATTCAAATCAATATTCAGAACATCGGTCAAAAACCTGCGCAGAATCATGTGTTTTCGGTGTACCTCACCGCCCACCTCGGAACCCTTATCGGTCAGTTCAACGTACTCGTATTTCTCGTAGTGAACAAGTTTCCGCTTGCTCAAATTCTTGAGCATGCTGGTCACCGTAGGCATCTTGACGTCCAGTCGCTTTTCCGCCGATATGTTTGTTTTCGCTTTATCCATGGGATACGCCTTAAGTTAGAGAGCCCTAACACCTTTCGAAAATAAATAACATTCGAAAGAACTTGATGTCAAGCTTTTTTTCGAATATTTAAATAGTCACCAGTTGCTTTAAAGAAAAGATAGAGGGCCATTGTGCCGGAAAAACACCAACCATTATTCAGTACCGCCTATCTCCGTTCGATCTGGGCAAAGGACTATGAGGACTTTAAAAAATCTCAGGAAGCGGTGGCCTTGTACGTCCGTCTGAAAAACTGGGCCGACAAAGACTGGCAAAAAGAGACTGCATCGGAAGCAACATTCATCGATGTGTTTTTCAAGCAAACC
>JAFCZI010000062.1 GCA_019314425.1 Deltaproteobacteria bacterium
AAAGAGCCGGTTTTACAAGGATCATCAAAAACCTTGAATATGAGGGCACCCAATATGGCTGATAAAGCCTTTCAAGATTACTATATTGACGGGGACCTGGAGGTGCGGGAAAGATAAAGAAAATCAAGGGCCGCAAGGTGACCATTCCCGAGACCCACTCGGCGAAAGATAAAATCGTTGCCAGAGGCGAGTTGATCGCGGTATTAATCCCCGAAAATTTTAGGGATGGAAAGTAAGTCATATAAAGGGAGAAACCATGGAAACAAAATGTTTTTGTCTACAAAAACTGGTGGTGGGCGTACTGGTGTTGCTGTTGGCGGCGCCTCCTCACCTCATGGCCCAAGGTGATGGGGGAGGCACTGAAAACAGCTTTACCAAGGAGCAGTTGTCCCAGTTGGTGGCCCCCATCGCGTTGTATCCGGATTCACTGCTTTCTCAGATACTGATGGCCTCCACCTATCCACTGGAAGTGGTAGAGGGCGCTCGGTTTGTAAAGGCCAATGCGGCGTTAAAGGGGGATGCCCTGGACGCGGCCTTGAAAGAAAAGTCCTGGGATGTCAGTGTAAAGTCCTTATGCCATTTCCCGGAAGTTCTGGGATCCATGAGTGAAAAGCTGGACCAGACCACCCAACTGGGGAATGCCTTTCTGGGGCATCAGGAAGAGGTCATGGAGATGGTCCAGGAACTTCGGGCCAAGGCCCATGCTCAGGGGAACCTTGAGACCACCAAGGAACAGACCGTGGTGGTTGAAAACAAAGTGATCGTGATTGAGTCTCCTAATCCGCAGGTCATTTACGTGCCCACCTACAATCCCATCATTGTTTACGGCACATGGCCCTATCCGGCTTATCCGCCCTATGCCTGGTACTATCCACCCGGCAGGGGTTTTCTGACATTCGGTGTGGGGATTGCCGTGGGCATCGGGATCTCAAGCTGGAGCCGATGCAACTGGCGAAACAACAGCGTCAATGTCAACATCAATCGTACGGCTAATTTCAACCGGAACGTCAACAGAGGAAAAGACGGCGGCGGAACCTGGAAACATAATCCAAAACACCGAAAAGGGGCTTCCTACCGAAATCAAAACCTCAACAAGAAATATGGCCAATCTTCCCGGCAAGCCTCCCGCGCAAAAGCCAGGGACCGCGGGTATGGCGGTTCATTTGACGGAAAGGGGCGTAAAGATTCGGTAGGCAAGAAGAACCGAAGCGGCCAAAGCAGCGGTCGAACAAACCTTAATCGGGCAAAGGGCGGCGCTGCGGGAAAAGGGAGGAATCAGGAAATGAATCGCACCGCCCGGAGTGGATCCAATCGAAAACAGAGCGGCAGTGCTTTCAGCGGGTCCCGCCAAGGCAAAGAGGCACGCATGTCCAGTCAGCGTGGACAATCCAGCCGACAGAGATCCGGCGGCGGGGGTTCCCACAGAGGGGGCCGCAACGGTGGGGGCCGTGGGCGACGGTAGGGGCACGGCGCACCGTGCCCCTACGAAAAACCAATCGTGTGGAGGGAACAGCAATGGTTTTTTTGAAAATAACGGACTTTGGATATTGGGGTGTTGTCCGAACCGAAAAAATGATGGGTGTTGTCAGAAATCAATAGGGAGGAAGCGACTTTAATGGATATTCAGGAAATCACGGAACAGGTGGAACAGGAAAGCGTGGTGGTCCGCCAGATCATGGCCAATATGGAAAAGGTTATCGTGGGTCAACGGTATTTGATTGAACGGATGATCATCGGCCTACTGTGCGATGGGCACCTGCTGCTGGAAGGCCTGCCGGGTCTGGCCAAGACCACGGCGGTGAAAGCCCTGGCCACCACCGTTCAAACCACCTTTCAACGCATCCAGTTCACCCCTGATCTGTTGCCCGCAGACATCCTGGGAACCCAGTTCTACCGGCCGGACACCGCCACGTTTGAAATCAAGAAGGGGCCTATTTTCCACAACATCATCCTGGCCGATGAAATTAATCGGGCCCCGGCCAAGGTCCAGAGCGCGCTTCTGGAAGCCATGCAGGAACGCCAGATCACCATTGGGGAGACCACCTTCAATCTGGAAAAACCGTTTCTGGTGCTGGCCACCCAGAACCCCATTGAACAGGAGGGGACTTATCCCCTGCCCGAGGCCCAGATCGATCGATTCATGATGAAGATCAGGGTGGACTATCCATCGGCGGAAGAGGAACGGGAGATCATGACCCGGGTCTACGGGGGCATGGAAAACCAGATGACCGGCGCGATGGATTGGGCCCGGATTGCGCAGGCGGGGAAAACCATGCGGGCCATCCATATGGAGGACCGGATCATGGATTATGTGGTGCAGCTGGTGCGCGCCACCCGGGAACCCGAAGCCTTCGGGCTGAAACTGGCCCCCATGATCCAATACGGCGCGTCCCCCCGGGCATCCATCTGGCTGGGCATGGCGGCCCGGGCCCATGCCTTTGTGAGCGGCCGCGGTTATGTGACGCCCCAGGATGTGAAAACCATGGCGCCGGATATTCTGCGGCACCGCATCATTCTGAGTTATGAAGCGGAAGCCGAGGAGAAAACCACCGACGATCTGATCCAGGTGCTGCTGGAACGGCTTGAGGTGCCCTGAGATGCTCCAGGAGGCACTCCTCAAAAAAATTCATAAATTTCATTTCACCACCCGGCGCATGGCCAACGACATGTTTGCGGGCCAGTATGAGAGCGCCTTCAGGGGCCGGGGCATGGAATTTGCCGAGGTCCGGGAATACCAGGTGGGAGACGACATCCGCACCATCGACTGGAACGTTTCGGCCCGCTTCGGCCATCCCTTTGTCAAAGTCTTTCACGAAGAGCGTGAATTGACCGTAATGCTGGTGCTGGATCTCTCCGGCAGCCACCGCTTCGGGACCCGGAAAAAATTCAAGCGGGAACTGCTGGCGGAAGTGGCCGGCATGCTGGCGTTTCTGGCCATTCGCACCAACGATAAGGTGGGGGCCATCCTTTTCAGCTCCAAAGTGGAAAAATACATCCCCCCCAAAAAAGGGGCCGCTCATGTGTGGCGTCTCATCAAAGAGGTCTTCACCTATCAACCCGAGGATTTGAGTACGGACCTGGATGGGGTCCTGACATTTCTAAATCGCGTGGCCAAGCGGCATGCCATCGTCTTTCTCATTTCCGACTGTATGGACACGGGGTTTGAAAAATCGTTGCGGTTAACCTCCAAAAAACATGACCTCACGGTGATCCGCATTACCGACCCTGCGGAAGAGACACTTCCCAACGTGGGCTTTGTCACCCTCAGGGACCCCGAAACCGGAAAAACCGCTCTGGTGAACAGCGGCAGCCGAAAACTCCGGAAACGCTGGCGGGCCCATCGGGACGAACAACAGGCCTATCTAAACGAAATCTTTAAAAAAGCTGGGATAGACCAGGTGGAACTGACCACGGATGGCCCCGTGGTGGAACCGTTGACCCGGCTCTTTGAAAGCAGGAAGAGACGGGTATGAACGGAGGACGGACGGCGGAGGACGGAGGACGGAGGACGGACGGCGGACGGCGGAGGACGGACGGCCTCCGTCCTCTGCTTGTTCTAGTGTGCCTTCTTGTGTGGGCCTGGTCCGGTGTTTGTGGGGGTACTGAAACCGGCCCTGAAATGACGGCCTCACTGGTTCCCAACCAGACTAAAGTGGGTGGCGTTATTACCCTGACCCTGCGGTTTCAACTTCCCGAAGGCGCACATCTGGCGTCCGAAGCCGACTCCGCCAAAGTAGCGAACGCTGCGACGGCCGGGCCCGAGGTAAGGGGTCTTGAGGGGTTCCAGGTTCTGGACTGGCATGTTGCCCTTGACGAACCCAGGGAAAACAATGGCGGGCAGAAAAATTCCAAGATGCCCGTTTCCGGGGAATGTGGCATTCAGCTCATGGTGACTCACCTTGCTTCCGGAGCCGTGGGACCCATTTCCCTTGGCTATATCACCGCCGGGGGGAAGAAGGCGTCAATCGAAGCGGCCCCGGTTCCTCTCACGATCCTCTCCAACCTGGGGGACAAGCCCGAAGCCGCCCGGCTGAAACCCATCTACGGGATTATCCCCACCGGTGACACCTGGAAAAAATATCGGTTCTGGATTCTGGGGGGGATTGCGCTGCTGCTGCTGGGGGTGATATGTGAGTGGTGGATTCGAAAAAGGCGGGGGAAAGGGACAGCGGTTATGGATGAGACGCCGCCTGATAAGCTGGCCATCAGGGGTCTGAAAACGTTGGATGCGCAGCAACTGTTTGAAAAGGGCCGGATTAAAGACTTCTATTTCGGACTTTCCGAGATTCTACGGCGTTATCTGGAAGCCATCCGCGGATTTCCCGCAGCGGAATACACCCTTGAAGAAATTGCCAGGGCCGCTGAAAAGAAAGAAGATCAGCCCCTGTTAACGCTGCTTCGCCGGGCAGACATGGTGAAATTCGCTGATTCTACCACCACCACCGCCGGAAAAGATGAAGACATGAAAACAGCCTTTGCCTATATTCAGGACACTCGTGAACCCCTGATGACCGAAGCGGCAACCCAACGCCACGGCGGCAAACGCATCGCCGCCGATGGTCCCCGGACCGCACGGAGGGGGACGCCATCATGATGTTCCGGTTTGCCTATCCCGTGATGTTTCTGCTGGCCCCCCTGGCATTGGGATGGCTGGCTTTTGCCCTGATCAAAAAGCCCACGGGGATCACCTATTCCATGACGTCCCGCATGGCGGCCCTGGCCGGCGGCAACAGCACCCTGGTGGCCCGCATTCCTTTGATCCTTCGGACCTGCTGCCTGTTGCTGCTGATCCTGACGGCGGCAAGGCCCCAGTTATATAATGTATCCCGGGATGTTCGTTCCCTCGGGGTGGATATTATGCTGTGTCTGGACACATCCGGTTCCATGCAGGCCCTGGATTTCAAGGTGGAAGGGGACGCGGTGACGCGCCTTGAAGCGGTCAAAAAAGTGGTGTCGGATTTTATCAAAAAAAGAGAGTCCGATCGCATCGGTCTGGTGGTTTTCGGTGAAGAGGCCTTCACCCAGTCGCCGTTAACCATTGACAAGGGACTTTTGCTGGACCTGGTGAATCGCATGACCATCGGCATGGCCGGGGACCGCACGGCCATCGGAAGTGCCATTGCCATCGGCGGCAAACGCTTAAAAGATCTGAAAGCCAAGTCAAAAATACTGATTCTGCTCACCGACGGCCGGAACAATGCGGGGGAAATCAGCCCTCAGACCGCAGCCCAGGCCGTGCGGGAGTTCGGCATCAAACTCTATACCATCGGGGTAGGCGGAGAAGGCCCGGCGCCCTTTCGCATGAAGACCCTTTTTGGAACGCGGTTGGTGCCCCAGCAGGTGGATCTGGACGAAGTGACGTTAAAAAGGGTGGCGGAAACCGGCGGGGGAAAATATTTTCGTGCGGCCAACAGCCGGGAGCTTCAGGAAATCTACGATATTATCGACCGGGAAGAAAAAACCGATGTGAAGGTCAAGGAATTTTTCCATTTCAGGGAGCTTTACCCCTGGTTCCTGGCCCCGGCCATCCTGGTTTTTCTGCTGGAGTTGCTGCTCAAAACCTGGATATTGAGGATCATCCCATGAATCTCTCCCATCCCTGGATCCTTCATTTCCTCTGGCTTCTGCCGCTTGTGGTCGTCACCTCCGTGGTGGTGTACCGGAAACGGCGTCAGGCCCTGATACGGTTTGCGGAACCGGAACTTCTCAAAAGGCTGGCCCCTGAGGGCTCCCGGGGAAAGCGTGTGATCAAATCGGCGTTGTGCCTGCTGGCGCTGGGATGCATGGTGCTGGCCCTGGCTGGCCCCCGGTGGGGCAGCCACTATCAGGAAGTCACACAAAAGGGTGTGGATATTGTCATCGCCCTGGATGTGTCCCCCAGTATGCTGGTGGAAGACGTAAAACCGGACCGGCTGGAGCGAGCCAAACGGGAAATTACCGATTTCCTCAAGGTGGTACAGGGGGACCGGGTGGGCCTGGTGGCCTTTTCCGGCGCCGCTTACACCCAATGCCCCTTAACGCTGGATTACGGCGCATTGATGATGTTCCTCAATATCCTGCACCCGGATCAGTTTCCGGTTCCCGGTACGGATCTGGGCGCGGCCATCCAGGGGGCCATGGCAGCGTTTGATCCCAAAAGCGAAACCGACAAAGTGATCCTGCTCATCACCGATGGTGAAGACAATGAAAAGCGCGGTCTTGAAGCGGCCCGCGAGGCTGCCGAAAAGGGGATCAAGATCTTTGTCTTCGGCATGGGAGACACGGCCGGCGGACCCATTCCCGCATCCGGGGGACGGGGGGGATTTATCAAGGATGACAAAGGCGAGCTGGTCCTCTCCAAACTGGACGAAGCGGGGCTCCAGAAAATGGCGGCGGTGACCGGCGGTGAATATGTCCGATCCATGGCCGGCGATCTGGACCTGGATCGGCTCTATTTTGACGGCATAAAAGAGAAAACCGATGCAGCCGTGGTTAAAAGCGGCAAGATCAAGGTCTATGAGGAGCGGTTTTTCATCTTTGCGGTGGCGGCGTTTCTGTTGCTTCTGCTGGAAGGCTTGATCAACCATTTGAAACGGAAAATGCCGGTATTGTTCTCCCTTGTTTTGCTGTTTCTGTCTCCCGCCCAAGGGCAGTGCAACGAAGATCCGGATCAACTCTATGAAAAGGGACGTTTTGCCGACGCCGCCAAACTCTACGCCGATCGGGACATGGACAACCCCCGCGATATCCGGTATCGATACAACCGGGGCTGCGCCGATTACCAGGCCTCCGATTTCAAGGGCGCCATGGCGGCGTTTTCCAGTGTGCTCAAGCGCACCGACGATCCGGACACCCGAGTAAAAGCAATCTTCAACCTGGGCAATGCCGCCTTTAAACAGGGGGATTTCGCGTCGGCAAAAGCCTATTATCAGCAGGCCCTTTTGTTGGATCACACAAACGAAAACGCGCGGTTCAACCTGGAGCTGGCCCTCAGGGAACTAGAGAAACAAAAAAAGCAGGAGCAGGAGAAACAACAGGGAAAACAGCAGGGCCAGAAGAAAGAAGGCTCGCAAAAAGAAAAAAAGGAAGGTGAGAAGAAACCATCACAGGATAAGCAACAGAAGAAGCCGGATCAGAAAAAGGGCGATCAAAAAAAACCGCCGCAAGCAAACAAACCGGAACCCCGAAAACCCGAGCCGGTCCCGGCCGCCCGAATTCAGAAGCAGAAAGCCGAGGCCCTGCTGGACAACATCAAAGAGGATCGAGCGCGGTTTCTGAAGTTTCAGGTCCCCGAAGCCAAGGGCCGGGGGAAATCGTCGGGGAAGGACTGGTGATATGAAAAAAATTGTCTGCCTCCTTTTGTTCCTCTCCGCGCTGGCCCTGACGGTTTCACCGGTTAAAGCAGAAGTCTCCGTGACCCTCCACCTGGATCGCCGGGACGCCACCCTCTCAGATTCCATTCAGCTTCAGGTGCGCGTATCCGGCACAAGGCGCAGTGACGCCCCCCCGGTTATCGAGGGGTTAGAGCCCTTTCATGTGACGGAAGGGGGTAACGCCAGCCGGGTTCAAATCATCAACGGTCAATACCATTCCGGCGTGGATTATACCTATTACCTCCAACCCAAAAAGAAGGGCGTGTTTCAGGTGGGACCCGCCAGCGTCACCGTGGATGGGCAAACGGCCAAGAGCAACGTGGCCCCCCTGAATGTCATGTCCGGCGGGGATGCACCGGGATCGGAAAAAGAGCCGGTTTTTCTCACGGCGGCCCTGGAATCCCAAACGGCCTATGTGGAACAACAAGTTCCCTACACCCTGAAGTTGCATCTTCGTGCCAACGTGAGTGATATTTCACTGGATTTGCCCGAGACCCATGAACTGACCTTTCGACAGCTGGAAAAGCCCAAAGAGTACCAGGCCGTTTATCATGGCGTTTCCTACCGAATTCTGGAGGTTTCCTACGGGGTGACGCCTCTGAAGCCCGGGCGCTTTCGCATTCCGCCTGCCCGCATGGGGCTGACGGTTTACCGTGCCCGGAAGCGAACGGCCAGGGGACTGTTTGACGATCCGTTTTTTCGCGGCGCCCTCAGGGCCGGGCGGCCGCTGTCCGTTTCCAGCGAACCCCTGGCGCTCGAAGTGCTGCCCTTTCCCGAAAAAGCAAAACCTGAGTTTTTCAGCGGCCTGGTGGGACGATTCACCATTGAGGGGAGCCTTTCCGGATCGGAAGTTCACGTGGGGGACTCTGTCACCCTCACCGTCCGCCTTTCGGGAAAAGGCAATGTCAGCCGGTTGCCGGATCTGGAAATGCCATCATTGGATCATTTAAAAACCTATGCGGATGAACCAGCGTTTCAAACCAGCGCCGGCGCCGATGGATTGGCCGGATCCAAGACCATGAAATGGGCACTGGTGCCGGATAGGGAAGGCCGTTATACCATTCCCCCATTCACGATCAGCTATTTTGATCCCAAAGCCGAAACCTATCGGACCCAAAAAACAAAGCCGCTGACGTTAAAGGTGCTGCCTGGAAAAACGCAAACCCTCGTGACCACCCCGCAGACAGAAAAATCAAAAGACTCCTCAAAATCGGCCAAGCGGGAAGTAAAAGAAATCGGCCACGACATCCTGCCCATCTACACCTCAATTTCGGGGTTGAAAGATGACGGGGGGTTGTCTTCAAAGGCCATGGGCCCTGGCAACCTGTTTTGCTGGGCCATACTCATGGCGCCTTTTCTGGTGTTGGGGATGGTTTTTCTGGGGCTGCGGTTAAACAGAAAGTCCGACCAGACCCTTTACGCTCAGCGGGCCAGGAAGGCGGCCCATGTTTTTCTGAAAGGATGCCGCCGTAACCCCAAAGATGCCAACGGCATGATGACCGCCGTTCGGGATTACATGAATGATCGTTTTCAGTTATCCCTTGGGTCCCTGACCCCCGCCGATATACCGAAATTATTGATGGAAAAAGGGGTTCACCCGGATACGGCAGACAAACTCAAAAAGGTTCTGGAAAAACTTGAAGGTCGCATCTACACGGGCGGGGAGACCGCCTGTGGTTCAGCATCCAGGGATATTCCGGACATTATTCAACAGATTGAAAAGGAGCTACGGTGAAATATCGTTTCCTGTTGCCCATCATTTGTGTTCTGGCAGCCGTTTTCCCGGTGTCGTCGGCCTCTGGCCGGGACCATCAGGGGGACAACAAGGCATGGGAGGAAGTTTTCTATCAGGCCAATCAGGATTATCGGGAAGGAAAATTTCAGGAAGCCGCCATTGGCTACCAGCAGTTGATTCGCACGGGCCATGATGCGCCCCGTATCCATTACAATCTGGGAAACGCCTGGTTCAGGATGAATCAGCTGGGCCGGGCCATCCTGGCCTATGAGCGGGCTCATATGGCCATCCCCCGGGTTGCGGATCTCAACTTCAACCTGGCCCATGCCCGGAATCAAGTGGTTAATGATGTGGACTACACGGTTATATCGCGCATGGATGCAGAAGATGCGGTGGTAATGTCGCTCGATCAATTTAATGGGCTGATGGAAACTGTGCATTTATTGAAAAGCCCGGCCAATGCCGCCCATTT
>JAFCZI010000063.1 GCA_019314425.1 Deltaproteobacteria bacterium
CTATCGATCTCAAAACTGCCCAAAATTTCATCTCCTGCGTTAAAAGACTCAAGTTCGGGAACATAATATTTTCTATCCTGAATAAGTTTTAACAAGAAAGAAGGGGTTCCGGTTTCAAACCAGTAGTTTCGGAATTCACCCGTATCAAGATAAAGCAGAACATCAAAGGGGTTGTAAACAGGTTCACCAAAAAAATCATACCCATTATACCACTCTTTGATTGCGTTCATATCAACGTGTTTAAGCGGTTCCTTAAATGCGCATTCAAGTTCGTTCTGGGTATAACCGCAAATGGATGAATAACGGCTGTCAAGACTGATATCCTTGAGATTGTTCAGGCCGCTGAAAATACTCACCTTACTGAATCTGGAGACGCCAGTTAGAAATACAAATTGGAGATAGCGGTCCAGATCTTTAATAACAGAATAGAAACTTTTCAATTCTTCCCTGAATTCAATCGCTAGCTCAGGTCTATCGATATTGTCGAGGATCGGTTTATCGTACTCATCAATCAGGATTACAACTTTTTGACGCTGTTTTTCAGATATTTTTCTGACGAGTTCATCAAACCGATCACTTATATTTTTTTTTTTTTTTTTTACCCCGTATTCTTCTGAAAATCGTGAAAGAATATAATTAAACCGTAAATTCAGGCTGTCAGTATCCTTGAAGATACCGGCGCCAAAACTGATATGCAGCACGGGCAATTGTTTATCCCAGTTCCAGTTATTTTCAAGGAACAACCCTTTAAAATATTCTTTCCTGCCCGCAAAAGCCTGGTGCAACGTATCCAGAAAAAGACTTTTTCCGAATCTTCTGGGACGGGAAAGAAAATAATAACCGGATTCTTCTTTAAGCAAAGCATAAACAAATTCGGTTTTATCTATGTAGTAGAAGTTTCCAGATCTTATTTTTTCAAAACTCTGAATTCCGATGGGATATTTTTTCACTGGCCCGCTCTCCCTGTGTTTCGTTGAAGTTTGATGGCGCCGTAAAAAGTCCCATCTACTGCGTTGCAGTGATTTTTCAGAATCTCAATAGGCTACAGGTATACCCGACGATCCTGAAAAACCACTACGTATTGTATATGGAACTTTTTACAACGCTATCTGTAGATAAATTCGTGACTTTTTACGAGGGCATCAAGTTTGGAATACGTCGGCAACAGTGGCCACGGTTTATATCTCCTTCTCTTTTGCGCAGGTGATACACGTCAAGATGCTGGGATCAAACGCCAGACGACCTTCGGCAATTTCCTCATCGCAGATGATGCAATAACCGTAATCGCCGGACTGCATGCGGCCGAGCGCCGACTGGATGCGTTGACGCTCAAGGTCTGTGAGGCGGGCGGCGGCCTGGGACATGGCTTGCTGCTGCATGGCGTCCATGCGCGTCAGGCGGCCAACCCTTCCCTGATCAAGTTCAACCGGCGCACCGCCCTCCTTTTTCTGGCTTTCCTGCGATGCGATTATGGCTTCGAGACGTTCCTTAAGGCGTTCCTCGTAATATTTCAAATCAATGTTATCGCGCACGGTATTTTGTCTCTCTCATGATAGTGATTCGAGCATGTTCAAAAAAGACTGATCTTCCTGTATGTCAACCTTCCAGATCCTGGGCTTGGGCCACGGTAATGGCAATCACATGAACCACGTTTTCCATATCCGCATCCCGATGCAATACGTTAAAGGGCTTGCTGACGCCCATCAGCAGAGGTCCGACCGCTTTGGCGCCCCCCAGACGGCTCAGGAGTTTGTAGGCCACATTGGCGGTGGTCAGTCCGGGAAAGATGAGCACATTGGCAGGCCCATCCAGTCGGCTGAAAGGATATTCCCGGGCCAGAATTTCACCCACCACGGCGGTATCCGCCTGCATTTCTCCGTCAATCATTAATTCCGGCGCCCGTTCCCGGGCAATAGATACGGCTGCTTTGACCCTTTGGGCATCGGGATGCACCGTGCTACCGAAATTCGAAAAAGAAATCATGGCAACTTTGGGGGAAATGTCAAAGAAACGGGCCATTTCTCCGGTCAGGATAGCAATTTCGGCCAGGTCTTCCGAGGATGGGGTGAAGTTCACCGTCGGGTCGGCAAAGAAGAACGTTTGATTCTTGAAAACCATCAGATAGACGCCGGAGACTTTTTTAACGCCCTTGCGTCGGGGAATAACTCGGAGTACCGGGCGGATGGCATCCGGGTAAGAACAATTAATGCCATTCACCTGGCCGTCCACCAGCCCTTCATATACCATCATGGCGCCGAAAACATGCCGGTTTCTTAATTGCCGCTCTGTTTCAGCCAGGCTCCAGCCCTTTCGACAGCGCAATTGAAAAAGGGTTTTGGCAAATTCTTTTCGAAGGGGACTTTTCAGGTGATCCTTCACTTCGATGCCCTCCAGGGGGATCCGCAGTTTTCGGGCCAGGGAGGTAATTTCATCTTCATCTCCGAGAAGCAGGGGGTGACATATCCCTTCCCTTGCAGCCTCATAAGCGGCCCGAAGGATGACCGGGTGGTTTCCATCGGGGAGGACAATGCGTTTGGGGTTGTGCTGGGCGCGAATGGCGATTTTCCGCATGATTTCCCGCTCAGGTCCCAACGTCGCTTCAAGGTGATCGGCATAGGTTTGATCTTTGCCCAGATCGATTCGAGCCACACCACTCTCTACGGCCGCTCGTGCCACGGCAGGGGCCACAGTGAGCAGGACCCGGGTATCCAGAGGCTTGGGTATGATGTATTCGGGCCCGAACCGAATGGGTTTGCCGCCATAGGCCCGGATGACTGAATCGGGCACGTCTTCGCGGGCCAGTTGGGCCAGGGCCTTGACTGCGGCGATTTTCATGGCGTTGTTGATGGTGGTGGCCCGAACATCAAGAGCCCCCCTGAAGATAAAGGGGAATCCGAGAACATTATTGACCTGGTTGGGATAGTCGGAGCGCCCGGTGGCCACGAGGGCATCGGGACGTGCGGCTCTGGCTTCCTCATAACTAATTTCCGGGTATGGATTGGCCAGGGGGAAAATGATGGGGTTGTCGGCCATGAGGAGCAATAGCTCGGACGAAAAAGCGGCCTTCACGGAGAGTCCCACCAGCACGTTTGAACCCCGGACGGCGTCTTCCAGGGTACGGTTTTGGGTTTCAAGGGCAAACGCTTCTTTGTAGGAGTTCATCCCCTCAGTGCGACCTTTGTAAATAACACCCCTGGAATCCACCATGGAAATATTTTCTCTTGAAACACCCACGGAAACATACATTCGAGCGCAAGCCATGGCAGCCGCGCCCGCCCCGTTGACCACAATGCGCAGATCCGCCATGGTTCGGCCGGTTATCTCGCAGGCATTCAGCAGGGCGGCGCTGGAAATGATGGCTGTGCCGTGCTGGTCATCGTGAAAAACCGGGATGGACATTCGTTTTATGAGCTCTTCTTCAATGTAGAAGCAGTCCGGGGCCTTGATGTCCTCCAGGTTAATGCCGCCGAAAGTGGGTTCCAGGCTCGCTACGGTGTTGATAAATTCATCGGGATCCGAGGTGTTGATTTCGAGGTCAAAGACATCCAGATCCGCAAATCGTTTAAACAGAACGCCCTTTCCCTCCATGACCGGTTTGCTCGCCAGTGCACCGATATTCCCGAGGCCGAGAACGGCGCTTCCGTTTGAAATGACCCCCACCAGATTGCTCCTGGCGGTGTAGTCAAAAGAACATTCCGGGTTTTTTTGAATTTCCAGACAGGGGATGGCAACACCGGGGGTGTAGGCCAGGCTCAGATCCCCTTGGGAAAAGCATGGTTTGGAGGGCACAACCTCTATTTTACCGGGCCGGGGGTACTTGTGGTACCGAAGCGCGTCCTGTTTGAGCGTCATTCTGAAACCTCTCTGCTTAAAAATTAAAAACTTTGGCTTCCGCAGCCATATCTATCAAATGGGGGCCGCCATCCAGAACCATGTTTGAAAAGAATTTTGATTCGTCAACCTGACGATTTTTGGCGCAAGGAATTCAGACGCCAATGGGAACTTCTTTCTCTACAAGGTAGGGGAAATAATAATTCGGGCAATCCGCTGTTTCCGTTTTCTGCGTAAAATCTCTTTCATTATTGGCCCACAATACACCGCCGTCTATCAAAAAAATATTTACATCGTGTCCTTTTGAATGGGAAATTTTGGCGAATTGAAAACACCTTGTCGCTTTCTCATTGTCATCCTGACTCAACACAAATAAAAAATTGGCCATAGTCTAACTCCTTTCCTTTTTCATTAAATTAAAAGTGACGGCACCGTAAAAAGTCCCAGCTACTGCGTTGCAGTGACTCTTCAGAATGCAATGCTTAGGGATAAAAATCAAGATTATTTTATGTGGAGAGCGAAATCCAACGCATGGATTCATGCTGAACTTAAAATATGCAATTGGCTTTTAGCTAAGGCGGCAAAGCCGCAGCTTTAGGTTTTTCAGCCAATGAACTTCTTGTTTTTTGTGACGGAAAACCAGGTGATAAGGTACTAAAAGATCGCAAAGGGTTAAATGACGTTCCCTTGGACGGAAAAGATGCCTTTTCCATTGACGCTTCCGCTTTCAAACCACTATATTCGCGCCATGATCCATACATCCCTCACCAGTGAAGATATTCTAGGCCCGGACGGTATGTTGAGCCGGCGCATCGACGGTTTTGAAGTTCGTCCATCCCAGCTTGAGATGGCGCTCCTTATTCAGAAGGCTTTCCATGAACGCTTATCCGTCATCGTAGAGGCGGGAACAGGCACGGGGAAAACCTTTGGTTATCTCGTTCCGGTGTTGCTGAGCGGCAAAAAAGCGGTTATTTCCACCGGCACCAAGAATCTTCAAGAGCAGATCTTTAAAAAGGACATCCCCCTTCTCAAAAAGGCCACCTCTTTAGACATTGATGCCATGGTTATGAAGGGCCGAAAAAACTATCTCTGTCTGCATAAATATCATCAGCATTTTCTCCAGCAATCCCTCCCGGATACCGCACACGCGAAAACCCACAAAAAGATTGAGGTCTGGCTCAAAACAACGCCTTTCGGAGACCGCGGAGAGTTGGGCTGGCTGGCCGATGACGATCCTCTCTGGGACACGCTTTCCGCCTCGTCGGAGCAATGCATCGGTTCGGACTGCATGTTTCTGGAAGACTGCTTTCTGGGAAAGCTGCGCAGCCGGGCGGCCCGGGCCAGGATCATCATCGTCAATCATCATCTGTTTTTTGCCGACATGAAAGTCAAAAAAGGCGGTTTTGGCGAAATTATCCCCCGATTTCAGGTCGCGGTTTTCGATGAAGCCCACACCATTGAAGAGATTGCCACCACGCATTTCGGAGAAAGCATCAGCACCCATCAGCTCACCGAATTCGTCAATGAACTGGAAAAGGAAATAAGGACCCTCCCCGCCAAAGAGCGTGCTGAAGCCAGGAAACCGCTGGATGATATCAAGGGAGCGTCAGAGCACCTGAAAAACTTCTTCAATGCGTCTGAAAATAAAGGGCGTATTGACCCGGAAACTCTGGTCGGCATCAGAAACGGGCCTGTCCGTGAAATTCGACGGGGCCTGTCGGCCGTTTTGAGCTCCCCGAATATTCAAAATCCCACGGCCCAATGGGGGCTGATTCTGGAACGTGCCAAAGAACTGGATCGCCAAATGGAGGAAATCGCCAGTAAAAGAGACGCCACCTGGCTGAACTGGTATGAACGGAGAAAACGAAGCCTGGTCCTTCATGCATCGCCCCTTGACGTGTCCGGTTCCATGAACCGGCATCTCTACGAAAAAGTGCACTCCGTGGTATTGACATCCGCCACCCTATCCACAAACCACACCTTTGCGTATATCCATAGCCGCCTTGGACTTCCGGAAGGAACCCTTGAAGGACTTCATACGTCACATTTCGATTTTGAAACCCAGACCCGGCTTTATCTGCCCGGGAATCTCCCGGTCCCCAATGAACCCGACTTCGCGTCTGAAGCCGCCTCCGAGATCATGCGGATTCTCATGAAAACAAAGGGCCGGGCACTGGTCCTGTTTACCAGCTATTTCAATCTTCACAGGGTTCACGAGATCATAGCGGGCCAACTCCCCTACACGGTTTTCAAACAGGGGGACGCACCCAGATCCACCCTGCTTGAAAAATTCAAAGAGGATATTCATTCCGTTCTTCTGGCCACGGGATCCTTCTGGCAGGGCGTAGACGTACCCGGGGAGGCGTTGAGCTGTCTTATTATTGACAAACTTCCCTTTGCCTCGCCCGGGGACCCGATGGTGGCGGCCAGGGTTGAGGCCATCCGATCGGGCGGCGGGAACCCCTTTATGGATTATCAGGTGCCCTCGGCCATCATTTCCCTGAAGCAGGGGCTTGGGCGATTGATTCGAAAGGCATCCGACCATGGAGTACTGGCAATCCTGGACAAAAGAATCCTGACCAGCCGCTATGGCGGCGTATTTCTGAAAAGCCTGCCCCACATCCCCGTCATTCGCGACAGGGCGGAAATCGACCGGTTTTTCGAATCTCAAAAAGGAACGGCAAAAGGAGCGGCAAAATGAGCCCAAAACCGTGGGAAATTGTATCCAGCACCAAGGACCGCAACTATCGCATTTTCAATCTGCGTACCGATCTGGCCGTGTCACCCCGTACCGGAAAACAGCATCATTTTTTCATTATGGAATCTCCCCCCTGGGTCAATGTCATACCCCTGACCCCTCAAAATGAGGTGGTTCTGGTAAAACAGTACCGTCACGGCACACAGGATGTTACCCTGGAGATCCCCGGCGGTCTCGTAGAGGACTCAGACTCACCGGAAGGGGCCGCGAAAAGGGAGTTGTTGGAAGAAACCGGCTATGGCGCTTCGGAAGTCGTTCTCCTGGGAAGCGTTCATCCCAGCCCCGCCATACAGGACAACCAATGCTTCACCTACCTGGCCAAAAATGTGTTTGTTTCCGGCGATCAAGAACAGGACGACAAAGAAGATATCCAGGTTGTGCTTCGGCCCCTTGCCGAAATTCCCCACATGATAAAAGAGGGGGAAATCACCCATGCTCTCGTCCTGGCGGCCTTTTACCGCTATTTTATGGAATATGCACCCGCCTTCACGTAGCCCAAATGCCTTGACTACACAAACGCGGATTCTTATATTTCCGGAGCGGTATCGCCAGACTTAGGGAACTGGAAGAAAATAATATACGCATATCGTGCAGAACTTTTGTTCGTTTTCAAGGCGTGATGGCAGGTGCATAGTGAGCTATGTGCCTGTTATCACAACGTAGAAGACGGGCAAAAGGGCAAGCAGGATGCGTAGATTATTTTTTGGAAGTTCCCTTACATCCCGAAGGAGGTATTTAAAAAAATGGGAAACTGGGCAAAAACAACGCTTCTGCTTGGCCTCATGACGGCATTAATCGTATTTATCGGGGGGCTTTTCGGTGGAAAACAGGGGATGATCGTGGCGTTCGTGCTGGCCATGGGCATGAATTTTTTCAGCTACTGGTATTCAGATAAGATCGTGTTGCGCATGTACCGGGCAACAGAGGTGAACCTTCAAGATTTTCCAACCCTGTTTCAGGCGGTGAACCGTCTGGCCCGGAACGCGGGACTTCCCATGCCACGCGTTTACATTATCCCCGATGCGTCTCCCAACGCCTTCGCCACGGGCCGAGACCCGGAACATGCGGTCATTGCGGTCACCGAAGGTTTGCTCCGGACCATGAACAATGAAGAGGCCACCGGTGTTCTGGCCCACGAAATGAGCCACATTAAAAACAGGGATATCCTTATCGGCTCTATCGCCGCCACCATGGCGGGCGCCATCATGATCCTGGCCACCATGGCCCGTTGGTCCGCTTTTTTCGGGGGTGGCAGTCAGGATGATGAAGGGGGGGGCGGTATGGGAATGATCGGCCTAATTGCCATGTCCATTCTGGCGCCCATTGCGGCCATGCTGATTCAGATGGCCATCAGCCGGTCCCGGGAATACCTGGCCGACGCTACGGGGGCACAGATTGCGGGGAACCCGGAAGGTCTCGCAAACGCTCTGGGCAAGCTGGGGGCTTATGCCAAACAAATCCCCATGAAGGCCCAACCCGCCACGGCGCATATGTTTATCGTCAACCCCCTGAGCGGCCGGAAGATGGCGAACCTGTTCTCCACACACCCGCCGATGGAAGATCGGATCGCCCGATTGAGGGGTAGTCGTGGAACCACACCCCCCGCAGATACGCATGAGTATCGGCAAACCGGTGAAAGCAGGGGAGAGCAGGAGGCCCGATCCATGTGGGACCGCCTGTCAAAATGACAGGTTAAAGCCTTAAAATTCCGCAGAAAAAAGAAGCATTTACCTGGAAATAACCTATCGGAATCAATATTAAAATAGAAAAAGTCGAGTAAATATTCGGTTTACAATGTAAGTGTTTGGCCAGTGCTTCATATTCGTCTATTTGGGACTGCGTAGCATACTAATGCTATGTGAGCAAACCAAAATAGGCGAAGATGGGGTGCTGGCCGAATATTTACAAAGGCGATGGTGCCGTGGCTGATGGATTCAAAGGCCAAAGGCATGGGCGAATCCTTTCTTGCCATATGCTCTTTTTGAAGAAATGATATTGACCAACCCCTGAAAATGATTAACTTCCAGAGGCTGTGGATTTGAGGTGCTCTGATCAGGGCACAGCCTCACATACACAATTGAAGGCCGTCAATATTTGATGGCGCCGTAAAAAGTCCCACCTACTGCATTGCAGTGATTTTTCAGAAACTCAACATACTGCTGGTATGCCTACAATCCTGAAAAAACCACTGCGCCTTGCATATGGAACTTTTTGCAATGCCATCTACAGATGGATTTGCGACTTTTTACGAGGCCATCAATGTTTGACAGAATCTATGAAAAAATCCCGTTTTTATCAAGGAGCAAAAGCATGCAGCCAGAAAACAGCGTCCAAAGCAAGTTCGCCGGCGCCACTAAATATGTTCTCGATGAAGAATTAGCCCAGGTCGTCAATATTTCCATGGCCCTTGAAATGCCGTTATTGCTTAAGGGTGAACCCGGCACCGGCAAGACTTCGCTGGCGCACGCCATCAGTGAATCCCTGGATATGACGCTGATTGTTCTCAATGTTAAAAGCAGCATGAAACTGGTCGAGGCCCTGTACCAGTACGATACGCTTACCCGGTTAAACGACAGCCGTTTTGGTGATTCCAAGCGGGATGTGAGCGATATTGAAGCCTATATCAAAATGGGGAAAATCGGCCAATCTTTCACGACGGATGAAAAAGTGGTTTTACTCATCGATGAAATTGATAAGGCGGATACCGACTTTCAGGATGATATGCTGGACGTTCTGGATCAAATGGAATTCGACATCATCGAAATCGATAAAACCGTAACCGCCAAGAACAGACCCGTTATTATCATCACGTCCAATGCCAAGAAGGATCTCTCTGATCCGTTTTTGGGACGTTGCAATTTTCATCACATTGCCTTTCCCGATACCGACATGATGCATAAAATCCTTCAGGTTCATTTTCCGGAAATCGGCAAGGAACTTCTTGAAAGCTCTATTCGCGCTTTCTACAAG
>JAFCZI010000064.1 GCA_019314425.1 Deltaproteobacteria bacterium
TACACAAACACAAAAGATATCGGCAAGGTGGAAGTAAACACTCTGCAAACTGTAACTATTACAGGATTAGAACCGAACAGCCGTTATGTTGTAAGACTTCGCGGAACCTATAAAAATAAAGAATATTTAGGAGGTGATTTCTGGATATTCACTCCGGTAAAATAAATTCAATTTTACTCTTGAAAAGCAACATCATGGATGCTCATCGCCCACGTCTTATCGGCTGCGCCGGCGAAATGCCCGGCGTGGCCGCCACAGAAGCACCAACAGCAAGCCAGCCAAAAGCATCTGGGTCCACCAGATTCCCGGTATGCCGCCTACAACACCCTGCCCGACCCATTTCTTGGTGATTGCGCTCAAATTGTAATACACGGCGAAAACCAAAATCCCCAGGGGGATCTTGGCGTATTTTCCCTGCCGGGGCGAGGATCGGCTCAACGGCACGCCAAGAAGGGCCAACAGGATGGTTGAAAAGGGTGCGGCCAGTCGCCACTGTAATTCAGCGAGTTCTTCCGGATGACCCGAATGCCACAATTGTTCGGTTGAAACGGCCTTCACTTTTTGTTTCAATGGCATCACATCTTTGGGTGTCAGAGGCATTTCCAAATTTCTGAACCGTAAAATCCCCCATGCCTTTTCGGTTTCGGAAAACGTATACAAATGACCGTCTTGAAATACCAGAACAGGTTCCGGGACCGCATCCAGGGAGCGTTGCGTGGCAATCTCCGCATAAACGATTACCAGTTCATCATGGCGTCTGATTTGCATAAATACATGCCGGGCTTGATTTTTGCGGTGATCAACCTTCTCTGCAAAGATGACCATTCCGCCATCCTCGAGTTCATAAAAATTCCCGCCTTTCATTCGCGTGATATCGAAATTAACCTCTGCCCTGGCCTTCAACCCAAAAAACTGATTCCATGCCCAGGGGCGAATGTACAGAGAAAAACAGGCCACAATCATACCGACCGTAATGGCTAAAAGCACAACAGGTTTCAGCACACGAACCATGCTTATGCCACAGGCGAACATGCCGGTCATTTCAGCATTCATGTAAAAGCGGCCAAAAGCGATCATCACCGATAAATACAGGGTCGTCGGCAATAACACCTCCAGGGCAATGGCGATTCTGAGCAGGACCAAAAGGATGACCGTGGAACCGGGCAACTGACCCCGGACCGCATCCTCCAGATACCGCGCGGCGATATAGCACCCGAAAATACCCATTAGCACGGTACATATCGTTATTGCGGGCTTGGATATTTCACGCATGATGTAACGATCAATAATCACGTGCCATCCCACTTTCTTTGCCGTATCCGTCGGAAACGACCCGGTCCGCCTGTTCGAGATCAGCAGGGTAATCCACCTCGCACCAACGCAACCCGGTGATGGAACACGTCCACACCGGCATGATCCGGGCCATTTCATCAATCACGGACAGGTACCATTTCCCGCCAGCCGCAGCGTCGCCCAAGGCCTTTTTTAAGGCATTGCGGAATAACATGGGACCCGCCCCGCGAAACAGGATCATACCGATGGATTCTCCTTGAACCTTGTCATGGGCGATGTTTTTCCCAATTCTGAGAAGCCGGCGCCCCTCCATCGCCACTTTCATATCATCGGCGTCATACAGCTCCTTATGATCCACGACAACCGTTACCGGACGATCGGGCGATTTAAAAAGACGCTTCAGCACGTCGGTCTCAAATAGGGTGTCGCCATTCAAGAGGATAAAATCCTCGTCCATTTCATGGCGTGCGGCCCAGCAGCTCACCAGGTTATCCGTTGTGGCATATGCCGGATTGTAAAGGGTTCTGACGGGTCCATAGGATCGCTGAAGAACCGCCTCGACCTTTTCCCCACGATACCCGGTTACGACGATGATCTTATCAACCCCGCATTGGCGAAGTGCATCGATCTGCCATTCAATCAATGTCTTTTTTTGAACCGACAAGAGACATTTCGGGGTCTCAGCCGTCAGCGGCAACAGTCGTTTTCCCTGCCCGGCGCTTAGAATGATTGTTTTCATAAACAACCTCGGATTATGATTTCACGTTAAGTGTTTGGGTGGTGACCCTTCCCGCCGGTTGAAAGCCTTTGCGGCCCGAGGCCGAATGCAGAAGGAAATCTGCGATAGCCTTGGCGCCTCTTTCGGCCGCCGTGGTCTCCCGCTCGGTATGGAACGTGTAAGCGAAAGCCTCGCGCTGCCTTTTGATAAACCGATGATGGGTGGCAAATGCCTGCTTCAGCGCCTGAACGAACTCCGACCCGATGTTTTCGACCACCTGCCCCAATGTCCAGTGAAGATAGGCAGGATTGCCCTGCCAGGCGACCTGATGGCCATTCAGAAAAATACAGGGCTGGGGTTCCAGAAGAAATTCATAGACCTGACTGCTCACGTCCCCGAGATAGATATCGGCTGCCAGCATATAGGTCATATCCACTGAAGCGTTGCTACCCGTATCAATATGAATATTCGGCGCCCGGCGGTATTTCCGGGGCAGGAATGCGCCATGTCGAATGTTTCTTTTAAAAAGCATCACATGGGGCGCAAAAATCAGGTTGACCTCCCTGTGATTAAAAAAATATTCAAGAACCTGCAACCCCATGGTCCTCCAGGAGGATTCCGACTGGTCGAAATGGGGATTGTACACGACGATAGGGTTTTCATTGTTGAACAGTCGTGGAATTTTCCGCTTCAGGCCCCGGATGACCTCGAATTTTGGATAGCCTGCCACAGCGAAGCGTCCCTCACGCAAGAATCCCAGGGCATTGAGCCGGTCCACATATTTTTGACCCGGCAGGAGGGTGAAATCAAAAGCCAATGAACGGTCCCGGTCATCAAACCCTCCCTTTCTGTCCCCCGCGCCATGACGGGTGTGGATCATAATCAGATCCTTCAATCCGTAAGTCTTGCGCAGGTGCATACAGGTGCGCTCAGGCGCTACAAGGGCATCCAACCCTCGAAAGAAACGGAGGTTATGGCGCAGCATGACCCTTTTCCGCATGAACAGCCATCCGGATACGATCGGGTCGATTTTTCTGTAATGCCAGGGAACCGTCAACATCTGAAATTTACAGCGATGCCCCGGGTACAGGTTTCCTATGGCCTCAACAAGATCCATCTCCTGACGGGAGGAACACGCAACCATCACTTCCATATCCTGATAGTGGCGCGACAGTTCAAATGCATAGGGCGCCGCATGAGGCACCTGGTGAGAAAAATAATGATTAAAAAGAAATCCGATTCGCAATACGGCGCCCAAAATCTCCCATGGAGACCCTTTTTGTGATTCAAACGCCCATTCAGGCGGACATCGCCGTCGGCTGCCCATGCCCCGCGTGGTTTTCCACAAGCCCGGCCTCGCCGTTTTTCAATTGAAAAACCCTGTCCGCCTCATGGAACATGGCCTTTTGATGCGAAATCGCCAGGATCGTGAGTTTTCCTTTCAGCCCGCCCAACGTTCTGCAGATATTCGCCTCGCTGACGGGATCCAGCGCGCTGGTGGCCTCATCCAGGATCAAGAGCTGCGGTTTGTGCACCAGCGCCCGCGCAATGGTAATCCGCTGCCGCTGGCCGCCGGAAAGCCGCGCCCCCCGTTCGCCCACGACACTATGAATCCCTTCCGGCATTTCCATGACAAAATCCCAGGCCCCTGCATCACGAAGGGCCCGCTCCGCATCTTTTTCCGTAAATTCAGGGGCGCCCAGGGTCACATTAACAAGCACCGTGTCATGCAAAAGCAGTGTTTCCTGGGGTACATAGCCGATCATCCCGCGCCAGGCCCGCAGGTCTACCCTGGTCAAAGGCAGATCATCAATCCATACGGCGCCTTCCCGGGGAGTCAAAAGACCGGTGATCAAGTCCACGACGGTCGTCTTTCCTGCGCCGGAGGCCCCTATGATCGCTGAAAAAGATCCCTTTGGGAACCATAGGGAGGCATTCTTCAGGATATCACACGCCTCATAGGAAAACCAGATCCCTTCAAGACGAATCGAATGGCAAAAAGCGGGCGGAATCGTTCCGGCAGTGCATTCCCGCGCCTCCCGCGCTTCCTCGATCTTGGAACACAGGGACCAGTAGGCGCTTTCAGAAATGACAAGGGCCTGATATCCTTTTTGAGCTTTTTGCAGTGTCTTCAGGACCTTGGACAACATATAGGCCATGAGTAACACGGTGGCGAGGGGCAGGCGCCATCGCACAAGCGCCACATACAGCCCAAAGGCGAAAAAGACCATAATCAGGGGTTCCTGCAATGCCTGAAGGGCTTCCCGGCTGAATACCTGCTTCCGCAAGGCCTTGTTCAGATTTATCGTTTTGGTTTGCACCATGCCATACGCCATGCTTTCCCGAGCCATGGCCTTGAGCGGCTTGATGGATTGAAGCGTATCAGTCAAAAGCGAAAGCAGGGATTTGAGCAGGCTGGTTTGGCTTTTCCCTGCCTTTTTCGCCTTGGTGACAAGACGCCTGAGGGCAGATAATATGATGATACCGGCGCTCAGGGTGATGAGGGTCGCTTTCCAGTCCAGCATCAAAGCCACAATTGTGTATACAGCCGCATGCATGACAAAGGCCATGACCCTGATTCCCTGCAGATAGGCATCGGCTGATCGGTCGGCCTCCGTGGCAACCGCATTGGTGAAGCGCCCGATGGGCTGGCGCACATAATACTCCCAGCGCGTCGCAAACAGGGCGCGAATCAGGGCGAGGCGCAGATCGGTCGCCAGCTGGGCAACCATGTATCCAACCCGTTTATTGGCCAGGAGCACCAGAGCGGCTTTCAGCATGATGCTGAAGGCAAAAACAAGCAGCAGAAAATTGAGCGTGGGAGCAACCCCCAGCGTGCCCAGAAAGCCGGTGATGGCCCGTTCAAGTGCGGATTCGGAATGCGGCGACGTGCCGCCGCTCGAAACGCCGGGAACATCCATGGCGATACCCAGCAAGGGCAACAACATCGACATGCCAAAGCCTTCGGCAATACCGGCAAAAAGCATGGCCAGGAGTGCCATCGCACTGTGAAAGGGATAGCGGCGGATCAGGGTGAAGATTAAACGCATCTGTCAATCTACCCATTCAGAGAATGATTTGCATCAGGGAGACGAACGCATCGCCGATTTTTTCAATCTGTTCCCTTGTGTGGGAGGCGCTCAGGCTTAAGCGAAGCAATGCCTTACCCTCCGGCGTGGCGGGCGGCAATGCCATATTGACATAGATGCCACGATCCAGAAGCCCCTTCCAGATCGCAGCCGTTTTTTCCGGGCCCTGGCAGTTGATGGCAATAATGGGGCTCGGAGCGGGTCCAAGGCTGAAACCCGACTCTTTGAGCCGTTGATACAACAGATCGGCATGGTTCCAAAGCCGGTGTCTCAGCTCAGGCTGTGAGCGCAAGACCTTCAGCGCCATGCGGGTGGAGGCGATGGACGAAGGCGATGATGATGCCGTAAAGACATAGGCGCGGCTTCCATAGCGAATGAGATCGATTTCCGGATGATCGCTGGTGCAAAATCCCCCAATTGCCCCAAGGCTTTTGCTGAATGTGCCCACGATAAAATCAACGCTGTCTTCAACACCCGCCTCCTCGGCCAACCCGCGACCCGTTTCTCCGAGGACGCCCAAGGAGTGCGCTTCATCGATGAGCAGATATGCTCCGTAACGGCGCTTAAGGGCGGCGATGTCAGCCAAAGGCGCCCGGTCCCCCAGCATGCTGTAAAGACCTTCCACAACAATCAGCACGTTGGTTTTTCGTTTTTCGAGCCTGCGGAGGCGTTTTTCCAGATCTTCCATATCATTGTGCCGGAAAAGAATCACATCCGCCCCCCCCATCCGGGATCCATCATAGATGCTGGCATGGCAATCCGCGTCCAGGAGAATCACTTCCCCATGGCCCACGAGGGTGGACAACATTGCCAGGTTCGCAACATAACCGGTTGAAAAAATGATAGTTTTTCTGCGACCAAAAAAATCGGACAGTTCCTGCTCCAAAGCGACGTGCCCTGAAAAGGTCCCGTTGGCCACCCTCGAACCGGTCGTGCCGGTGCCCTCCCTCCGGATTGCCCGGCATGCCGCGCGGATACATTCGGGATGGAACGTCAGACCTAAATAATTGTTTCCGCCAGCCAACAGCATGCTGCGGCCGTTTACAACGACTTCGGTGGGAGAAACCACCTCCTCCATCACCACACTGAAAAACGCGCTGTCATTTTTTTCCAGGGCCTGGCGGGTTTCAGCCAATTTTTGAAATTTATCAAAAATGCCCATTAATCGCCCTCTGCCAATAATTTTTGGATCTGCAGCGACAGGTCCCCGACCGTTCGAATATCGGAAAGAATATTTATGGGAATGGAAATATCAAATCGGTCTTCTATCTTTACCAGGATGTCCAGGGTCTTCAAGGAATCAATGGACAAATCAGCCACCAGATCCGTCTCCGCTGTAATCTCCAGCCCACCCTGCACCAATGGTCTCAGTATATCCAGAATCTGTTCAAACATCACTCTATTGGACTGCATGGTATCCCTCTTCCTCCCCCCCCCTATATTTGCGATAACTCCCCTTGCAGCGTTTTCCGCAGACCTTCATGCAGACTGATTTTCGGAACCCAACCCGTGTCATGGGTCAATGCCGTATGATCCCCCACCCAGTTGGGATGGGTCAATTCCCTGACTTTCCCGGGGGTCAGCATCGGCGCGCGGTCGCACATCCGGGCAGCCGCCACATTGAGCGTTGCCGCCAGCCTTACAAGGGGTACGGGAACCTTTATCCGGAAGATTGTCCTTCCGTTCATCCGGGCAATGGCGTCAATGATGTCTTCCCACGAATAGCCCCCCGTATGTCCATCATGCATTTCATAGGAACGGCCCACTCCCGTGTTCCATTTGACGCAACAGACGATCGCTTCGGCCAGGTCCTCCACGTACAAAAGCGAAATCCGCATTTCGGCGGACCCGATGATCGGCGCGATCCCTCTGCACATCCATCGAAAAAGCGGAAGCATTTCGCGATCTCCGGGGCCATAAACCGCAGGGGGTCTGAAAATGACCCAGGGCATTCGGCCCGCGTTAAGGGTCAGCGCCTTTTCCCCGTTTCGTTTGCTTGCGGCATAATGGGAAAGGTGCGGCTCCCGTGCGGCCAGCGAGGATATCAGGAAAAAACGCGGCTTAAAAGGCTGTTCTCGTGCGGCCAGGACCAATCGGGCCACCCCCGCCACGTTGATCCGTTCAAAATCCATCAGGCCAGCGCCACGCACGACTCCCGCACAATGCACAACCCCATCGACCCCGGCAACCAGGCGCCGAAGACTTTCCATGTCTTCAAGATCGCCCGTAACCCACTCGACTACCTGAGTGGGCCGCTTGTGCATGGAGGCGGGCCGAATCAACGCCCGAACGTGACAACCCATGGAAGTCAGCCGTTTCAACACCACACGGCCCACGAACCCCGTGGCACCGGTGATTGCAATGGATCGATGCATGAAAATCTTCGGTATTCTCTTTTTATTGACCGTTTAAGGGTACGTTCAGACGGTGAGAAAAATCACGGCGCCGACTTCCGCTTGAGATATTCCTTTCGTGTGCCGCTACGGGATGGTTTCCCGGACGTGGTGCAGGGCAGACTGTTTCGCGGCACCAATTCAACCTTGCAAACAATGCCCAATTCCTCACTGATCAATCGATGTATACGTTCCTTGAGTTCAGCGCTTTTCTGTTTGTCTGATACGCGACACTGTACAATCACAACGGCCTGCTCCTCACCCTCCGGACCCGGAACGGAGAAGGCCGATGCATCCCTTGTCCTTATTTCAGGCTGCAATTCAGCCAGGTACTCAATGTCCTGGGGCCAAATATTACGGCCATGAATGATAATCAGGTCTTTCTCGCGTCCGGTGATGAAAATACTCGATCCGACCCGATAGGCCAAATCCCCCGTATTCAACCAGCCGTCCTCGGACAGGGCCGCCCGCGTGGCCTCGGGATTCCCAAAATAGCCGGACATAACGCTGGGACCCCGGAGATACAGGGTGCCGCAATGTCGCTCCGGAAGTACCCGCCCTGCCGGGTCCCGAATCTCCGACTCATATTCGGGAAGCGGCACGCCGCAGTTGATAAAGGTATTGGATCTGCCATTCCCATCACCTGCATGGGGAGGATTCACAGACGCCGCCATCCGGCGCTCGGAAAGCAAATCAGCATCCACATGATCCGTTTGCAGGCCTTGGCCTTGCACTCCGAAAGATACCGCCAGGGAACATTCCGCCATCCCGTAGCAGGGTAAAAACGCACGCGCGTCAAAACCGCACGGTCTGAGCCTATCCGCAAATTGCCGAAGGGACTCAGGGCGAATCATCTCCGCACCCACGCCGGCAACCCGCCATGATCGCAGGTCATAGTGACGCGCGTCCTCATCGCGAAAGCGTCGTGCGACCAGCTCATAACCAAAGGGTGGCCCGAAGCTCAGGGTGGCCCGATTTTCGGACATGAGTTTTAACCACAAGCGGGGACGCATCGCAAAGTCCCGGGTATTTAAAAAATCCACGGATATCCGGCTTACCATAGGGGCCAGCAGCAGGCCGACCAGCCCCATATCATGAAAAAAAGGAAGCCAGGATACGGCGCGATCTCCTTCCCGAATCTTGGCGCCGTCCTTAATGATGGTCAACAGGTTGCTCAAAACCGCCTTATGGGTGATCATCACGCCCCGCGGGAAACGGGTGCTGCCCGATGTGTATTGCAGATACGCCAGCTCCGTCGGCTCCGCGGGTTTTAAAGGCATATCGGTTTCAGCAAGGGCATCATAGTCTTGCGGGACCCCCAGGAAACGGACATTTGTTCCTGCGGCCGCATCCGTCAAGAAAGGTAGAAAGGCATCGGGCGCCATGGCCAGTTCCGCCTCACAAATGGACAACAATCGCGTAAGCTGAGCGACATAGGCCTTCCACCCTCCCAATTGGAATTGAGCCGGCAGCGGAACGGGGATCAGCCCCGCATACTGACATGCGAAAAAAAATCGGACAAAGTCTGGATGCGTGTCCGCCACAAGCGCCACACGCGAACCCCGGGAAACGCCCATATTACTCAACTTTCGCGCCAGCGATCGGGCCTCTTTTCGCAGTTTCGCGTAAGGAAGCGCCGCGAACAGCTCACCCGTCCCGGAATAAAAATTATACCCCGTTTGGCCCCGGCCAGCGTAATCCAAGGCGCCGGTCAGTGTAGAGAAACTATTATCTCGTCGCAGATGGGAAGGATTCGAGGTTGGGGTTGCAGCCATAAGTCTCACTATTTTTGCCACTCGCATTCGATTTTGATGGATATCACCACAGGATACCCAAAAGTATTGAACCTAATAGCGCGATGTTCATCTTTTGTCAAGATCGTAGTCAAAAAAAACAAATTATGATAAACGCGAAGGAGGTGTTTTTGATCGTTTCCAGAGGGAACCGTTGTAAACATTCGGCTTATTTTTAGATCCCCAAAAATAGTACGGAACACGAAGCAAAAAATCTGCTAAAAGGAGAAGCATGAATGCTTCTTCTGAAAAATCACTGCCATTATACAC